>CAZKOI010000210.1:0-6451 GCA_964554315.1 uncultured Enterobacterales bacterium
CTCCCAGACCTCGATGGACATCTCCTCGGGGTCAGCGGCACAGATGTCGAGGTTGGCATAGTGGTCGGTCTCCAGACGCCACGCCGTGCCACGGCTCGTGACCCATCCTGGAATTGGAATGGACGCGGCAGACCGCTGACCGGTCACCATCCAGTCGTTCGTTGGAGTGTTGTCGTCGGACTTTCCAACACCGGGCTCGGTGACAAAGAGGAAGACGTCCCGCCCCATGTGGTCGACGTCTCGCGCTTGGCTGCCGAGACCGACGACGTGGTCGGACTCGGCGCAGGCCATGCCGACCTTGACGCGGTTGGCGTCGGTCGCCAGCTCGATGGAGAGGTGGTCGTCGTCGTGGGAGAGAATCTCGCCCATCGCCACCACAGCGTCATCGACGCTCCGAACCGAAAACTGAATCCGGTCCCCAAAGGGCTTGAGATCAGCGAGGTGATGTCCCGCTCGCCACTCTGTCTCAGGCTCCTCTTCGATCAAGAACGATCCGAACCGCATCTCATACGTGGCGGATGCATCACGCACTTGGAATTGATCAGGCCGAATCCAGGCCATCTCTTCATCGTCGCGAGTCACGAGCACGCCTTGCTCCACATCGACCCAGACCGTCAGGTCACCGAAGTCGCCGCCGACGGTGGAGGCTGTGACGTCAGGGTGAGGCTTGCTGGAGCAGGCCGCGAGAGAGAGAAGGGAGAACACACGCATGGGTCAATACATCCAGGGAAACCGGGTGAAGTCTTGCTTGCGCTTCTCGAGGAAGGCATCACGACCCTCTTGCGCTTCATCGGTGCCGTAGGCGAGGCGGGTGGCCTCGCCGGCAAACACCTGCTGGCCCATCAAGCCGTCATCGACGAGGTTGAAGGCAAACTTCAGCATGCGCTGTGCGGTAGGACTCTTGGTGTTGATCTCGAGGGCCCACTGGAGCGCTGTCGACTCCAGCTCCGCGTGGGGGACCACGGCGTTGACCATTCCCATCTCGAAGGCTTCTTGAGCGGAGTAGTTTCGGCCCAGGAAGAAAATCTCTCGGGCGCGCTTTTGGCCGACTTGGCGAGCCAAGTAGGCGGATCCGTATCCCGCATCGAACGACGCGACGTCGGCGTCGGTCTGCTTGAACACCGCATGCTCCTGGCTGGCCAGCGTGAGGTCGGCGACGACGTGAAGACTATGGCCTCCGCCCACGGCCCATCCGGGAACCACGCAGATCACCACCTTGGGCATGGTTCGAATCAAGCGCTGGACTTCGAGGATGTGCAGGCGCCCCAGCTTGGCGGGATCGACGCCCTCAACGCCCTCGTACTTGTACCCGTCCCGACCGCGAATCCGCTGGTCTCCACCGGAGCAGAACGCCCAGCCGCCGTCCTTCGGGCTCGGGCCATTGCCTGTGAGGAGCACCGTGCCAACGTCGGACCACATTCGAGCATGGTCCAACGCGGTGTAGAGTTCATCGACGGTATGCGGCCTGAACGCATTCCTACAGTCGGGGCGATTGAAGGCGATTCGGACGGTGCCTTGATCGACAGCACGGTGGTAGGTCAGGTCGGTGAAGTTGAAGCCTTCCACCTCACGCCACCGACTAGGGTCAAAGATTTCTGAAACCATGATGCCTCCCGGAAGGGGGGCGCTGTATCACGGTTTCAGGGCTCTTGGCGGCACTTCTCCAGGAAATTGAGCAGGTGGTCACAGCCGTCACGGACCAGGTCGAAGACTCGGTCGAAACCTCCTTCATAGTACGGGTCTGGGACGCCGCGCGCATAGCCCGGCGGGATGAAGCTCAACAGCAAGCGGGTCCGCTCCGGTGCTGCGCCCATCGCCAAGAGGTGCTTGAGGTTGGCCTCATCCATGGCGATGATCCAGTCCGACTCTGAGAGATCGTGCTCAGTGACCTGCCGGGACCGCTGCATGCGAATGTCGATTTGATGACGCTCGGCGATGGCGACCGAGCCCTCGTGGGGGCCGCTCCCGGCATGCCATCCACCGGTTCCCGCCGAGTCGACAGTGTAGAAATCCGAGAGATCGCCTTCATCGACCAGATGTTGGAAGATTCCCTCCGCCAAGGGTGATCGGCAGATGTTTCCCAGACAGACCATGAGTACACGTGTAGCCATAGGTCCCAGCATATCGCATCCCAGCCATGAACCTTGAACGAGCATGAGATACGGGGCGGCTGGGAGACCTTATGCGATTGCTGTGCCTACTTCTCTGCCTCATCTGCACTTCTGCATCGGCTCGGGCCGCCGAGTCCTGGGAGCCGCTCGGCACCACGGCGGGTGTGGCCGTACAGCGAAAGACCATGGCCGACTCGCCACTCTTCGCCTTTCGAGGGGAGGGGACCTTTGAGGTGCCGATAGGGCTCCTGATCACGGTCCTCAAGACACCTGACCTTGCGGTGGAGTGGGTTGACCTCATGACCGCCCACAAGGTGGTGCGTCCGCTCACCCCCGACCAGAACCTCATCTACGAGTCTTACGGCTTGCCCTGGCCCCTCTCCGATAGAGACTACCTGATGACCGAGACCCTTCGATACGATGAAGCGCGGCGTGTGTTCACCATTGACTACGCGAGTGTCGAGGATGCATCGATGCCACCCAAGGCGGACCACGTCCGCGCGAGGGCGTTTCGGACCTTTTGGCGCTTGACGATGCTTGATGCAAATCGAACTCGGGTGGAGGTAGAGGTCTTCACGGACCCCATGGGCGCGCTGCCCGCTTGGATGGTCAATCTCATACAGAAAGACTGGCCCTGGAAGACCATTGACGGCTTGGTGGGGCGGGCGAAGCGAGGAGATATCAGGCCGGATCCTGGAGTGGCCGCTTGGGGTCAGTAGGCCTGGGTCCGAATGATGGGCTGAAAGTGTGTCGTATGCCTTGCGCAGGCGCCTGAGAGTGGGCAGTTGTCGCACCGTGGCGCCGAGGTCTCGAGACAGACGGTTCGCCCGAGGCGAAAGAACAGACCATCAATGTCGGCCACTGTGCAGCCTGTCGACTCAACCAGGCTCAGGATGGCCCGTCCGGTCGCCTGGCGGATCTCAAGTTCCTCCGTTGTGTCCACCCACATTCGAGCAATCAAGCGGCGCTCGAGCTCGGGATCATGGATGCGCACCAGGCCCGTCCTGAGGCAAAGCCGCATCATGTGGTAGTCCACAATGGGTGCAATGCTGTCGGGGTCTTTCGGCTTCAGAAAGCGCTCGGGCCGCGCAGCCAGGATGACGGCGAGGAGGTTCGCCTTCTTGGCGAGCGCGTCGGCGTTGTAGCCAGGCACTGTCTTGAGTGCCTGCAGGAGTGTCTCGATGGGCCGCGATGTCTGGTTCGCATGCTCGACCAGCGCGGCATACCCGCCGGGCCATTCGCGCTGCATGGTGACGGCATGGGCCTGGTGGAGCATCTCGTGGGTCTCAAGGTCCGGCACGGGGCAGGTCCCATCGTCGGCCTCGCAGATGCGACGAAACAGGTCGGACTCGCACGCCATTCGGTCGAGGCTGAGCAGCGTCGGGTCGGCCAGCGCCGCTCGACTGAAGGCCGCCCATATAAAATCGGAGCCCTTGTAGGCCTTACCGTCGAGTGGGGCAATCATGGGGCCGGTCCAACCGGAGCTCGGTTCTGACGTCCAGAACCCAAACTGGTGAAGGGTGGCGACAAAGAGCATCTGCAGGGCCATGGGATGCCCCGGCGGGAGGTGGGGGGACCCTGCGAAGTCAAAAGCGGCGGCAGCGCCGGCGTCCTCGATGAGCGCTCGAAGCTTTTTGGCTCGGTCGGGGTCGTCGGTCGCGCGTCGCGTGACTTGAGCCGCCACCCAGGTCGCCAGGGGTTCCGCACCCAGTCCTTCCAGGACCTTCTTTGCTGCCTGGGCGGCTTGAGCTTCGGGCTGGGGATGACCCAACACCGACGCACCGATGTAGGCACCACAGAACGCATCGCCAGCACCGGTGGGATCCACCACGCTAGCGGTGGCAGCAGGGAACGATGTCTCAACCCCCTCTCTCCAGACGCTCACACCATCCGGACCGTGAGTGACCACGACAACCGTCTGGGCTGGCGCACCGTCCGGACACAGAAGCGTAAACTCCTCCACGTTCATGAAGAACACATCCACGGTCTCCAAGAGCTTCCGCGAAGTCTCGGGGTCCGCCTCAATCATGGCACGACACGTGCCTGCAGAGAGCGTTCCGTTCCAGGCCGGGTAGAGGCGTCGGAGGTCCTGCAGGGATTCCCATTGTTGTCGCGAGCTCGCGCCGATGCCAGCGATGTGGATCCACTGGCACCCAGGGGTCGCCCATGCGGGGGGTAGGTCTTTGCCTCGCAGACCGGTCTCTAGTCCCATTCGCATGTCAGAGTACGTGGCACGGTCGGTGTCATCGTAGGTGATGGTAAAACCGGGGAGTTCGCCGTCTGCGGCCTGGAGGCCGCCACGATGCAGCCCGCCGGGTCCAAAGACGGCGGCGGTTGAGGCGGGCAGAAGGGGGGGCACCCTCGCCACAATTCCAGCGGTCGCCCCAGCCCAGCGACAGGCCAACGCTGAGATGTACGCAGCACCGCCCGTTACCTCTGTAGCCTGGCTTGAGCGAAGGACGAGGTCACGGGTAGGTGAACCAATGAAGACTACAGCGGGGATGTCGGTCGGGGAACTCAATGGTCTCTCCAGTGCTGCAGCATCGCCATCTGCACGCGTCCTGTGAAGTGGTAGCGTGTGTCGGTCAGCCCTTGGGGGTCTGCACCGACCAGAACAGGCACATCGTTCTGGGTCACACCGCCGTAGAGGATGCCCGACTCATCAACACCGCCGTCGCTATTGTTGACCCAGAGGCGCACTCGGCCAGAGCCGTCGTAGGCACCCATGATGAAGTGCGAGTGGTTCGGGTCGAGGTCACCCACGGAGACGTCGGCGTAGTGGTACATGCCAGCAACATGGACTCCGAAGCGAAGCTTGGGGCTGAACCAGCCGCCGACCAGCTCAAGTGCAAAGCCGCCGGCGTCCGCCTTGGAGAAGATGGCCACAACCTCGTCAGACGCGAGATCGAGGTCCCCAAACTCGACGGTCGTGGCGACCAAGAAGCCCTCACCCACCGCGTTGTCAGCGTCGTAGAGCGGAAGGTAGGTCTCGAGGCTGCTGGTGAACTCAAGGGAAGGCCCAAGGAGGCCCTCGCCCGTTGACCTCACCGCCATGGAGGGGAGCGACTCATCCCCCAGCGTGGTGTCGTAGATGTCGCCGTCGGCGCCATACCAGGTCAGGTCGTCGGAGGGTTCCATGTCGCGCGCATTCAGGTAGATGAGTTGGGTCTCTTCCTCGGCGACGGTCCGACAGTCCGCCAAGTCATAGTCCACAACCAAAGCGTCAACTTCGTCTCTCAGCGAAGCACACCACGCTTCGCCCATGGACTCCGGTACCGTCCAGAGCCCGACACCCAGGCCCCATGAACGCGCAAAAGCCATGAGGTTGAAGAGGTCCGGGGTGTGCCAGTTGAATTCGATGCCGTCGAAGCCGGAGTCGAGTGCGCTGGCGATCAACGCGTGGAAGCTCGTGGTTCCGGAGACAGTGTCGTCTGCCATGAGCACGTGAAGCCGAATGTAGTGCTCGTGCAGCGGGTAGTCTCCGGACTCGATGAGTTCGGCTAGGTAGTGAAGAGAGTCGATCCGCTCGTCTTGAAATGCTCGAAACACCAGCGGACGCCCGTTCACCGCTAAGCCTGCGTCGAGGAAGAGTTCCAGAAGCTCCCGGGTCCCTGCGAGGGTTGGGTCTCGCTCCTTGATCTCCACAAACAGGGGCTGATCCCATTCGAGAATCTCTGATAAGGCGAGGGCCTCCTCGAGTCTCGCCGCATCCGATCCCCCAAAGTCGTCGTGCTGGATCACCCACTCCCCAGAGGCCTGGCGAACGTCCCACTCAATCAAGTCTGCGCCGTCACCGACGGCGGCGACCATTCGATCGAGCGTAGCGACCAGGTTGTCCTCGGGCTCACTCAGGCCCTCCTCATAGCAGTTGTGAGCCACAATCCCGAGGGCATGTCCGTTGGGAGTAGTGGTCATACGTCGAGCAACGCCGTCCCAGTAGCCTTCCTGCTCAAATCGCTCGATGGTGGTCTCAAACGTGGCCTCCGGTGACCACATGCCGTCAGGATGCTGCACCTTCACCGTAACGGTGTGACGACCGTCTTCGAGCGGCTCCGGGGCGGTGAGCCGGCCAGTCGAGGGGTCGCCGTCCCACCATGCGCCGTCATTGATCTTCCATCGAACGGTGCTGACCTCGTGAATCCAGCGCCAGAGCCAGGTGGGGGTGCTGTGTCCGGCGGATGTTTCACCGTCGATGGTGGGCGCTGCCAGCGGCGGGTGGTCAGGTGCTCCGGTGTCGTCGGCATCCGCGTCGGCATCGGCATCCGCGTCGGCGTCCGCGTCGGCATCGGCGTCCGCGTCGGCATCGGCGTCCGCGTCGGCATCGGCGTCCGCGTCGGCAT
>CAZKOI010000211.1:0-6447 GCA_964554315.1 uncultured Enterobacterales bacterium
TTCCGAGGTCGAGGTTGACTTGTCGGCCATCGCCAAGGGGTATGCCGTTGACCTGGTGGTTGAGCGACTGGAGGAGGCGGGAGCAGAGAACCTCTTGATGGAGGTGGGGGGAGAGATTGTGGCTCGTGGGGTCAACCCGCGGGGGGAAGTCTGGAGGCTGGGAATTGAGCGCCCATCGGAGACCGAACGGACGGTCCATGAGGTCGTCTCGCTCAAGGACGCGGCGATGGCCACCAGCGGTGACTATCGTCAGTACTACGAGGTTGATGGTCAGCGTGTCTCCCACCTCATCGATCCGCGTACCGCGGCACCCATCACTCACGCCCTCGCGAGCGTGACGGTGATTGCGACCCGCTGCTCGACGGCCGATGCCTGGGCAACCGCGCTCAGCATCCTCGGGCCAGAAGAAGGGCTCGACCGCGCGGAAGCCCTTCGAATACCGGCGTACTTTATCGTTCGGCAGGATGACGGCAGCTTTGAGAGTCGCTCGACCACGGCATTCAAGGCTCTCAGGTGAGTAGTGTGTTAGGAGTAGAGTGATGACGCTGTTGGTGACCATCGCTGTCTTTGGGGTCCTGATGGCCATGATGTCCATCGGGGTCATTGTTGGTGGCCGGCGCCTCCGAGGATCGTGTGGTGGTGTCGGCGGCGAAGACTGCATCTGCGATGAGACGGGGAAGCCCATCCTCAAGCCGGACTGCGATGAGGATTTCCACGCCTGCGAGAAGGATCACAAGACCTGTAGCTTCGCCACAAAGGCCTGTGAACTCAAGCACAGTCACGAGGGGGGCGGCCTCTTTGCGGCGGCCATGCGTGCCGTGGTTGCGGAGCAAGCTCAGCGCTCCAACACGCCGCGCTGATGTCGGAGAATGCTGACATTCGGCAGATGATTCGAGACCTCGCGGTGAAGCGGGACAGCATCGACCGTCGTCAGCTCTACTTTGCGCTCATCAAGGCAGAGGTCTGGGTCCCCGTGCGCTTGGAGTCTCCCACGGGGCACGTGACACCGAGCGACCTGCATCCGCTCGACCGCGAGGCCCTGGGGGGTCGCGCAGCGTTCGCATTCTTTACCCATCTCGCTGCTGCTGAAGCCTGGCAGACTGAAGAAGGGGTCGGCGAGGCTCTGCGTGTCGAGCAAATGCCCTTTGTGCAACTCCTCCCGCTTCTCCTCGATGCGGGTGCAGGCTCCGCCTTCATCAATCCCGTCGCTAAGTTCGCCGGCGAGTTCTATCGGCACGAGCTGGAGACCATGCTCGACGGGGCCAAGCGTCTCGCTGCGGGTGAGCGCAGGGCCTCCGTGGTGGCATCCAAGGCTGCTGCACAGGAGGAGTCGAAGCGGGCGTGGTGGCGCCGCCTCATGGGGCATTGAGCATGTCACTGCTGGTCACCGGCGCGGGAGGCTTGGTCGGGTCCGCGCTGGTTCGCACAGGACAGGTCACCGGACTGAGTCGCCAAATGCTGGACATCACGAAGGCCGACGGGGTGCGGCGTATTCTCGATGAGCACCAGCCGACGGCGGTCATCAATGCCGCGGCTCAGGCCAACGTTGACCGCGCCGATAAAGAGCCGGAGCGAACCCGACGGGTCAACGCCGATGCGCCGGGCGTACTGGCTCACTGCTGCCGTGAGCGAGGGATTCGGTTGGTCCACTTGTCGACAGACTACGTGCTCGATGCTCCGCACCTCGCACGTCTAACCGAAGAGCTGCCACCCAAGCCCCGCTCCGTCTACGCTGAGACCAAGCTCGCAGGAGAGCAAGCGGTGCTCGCCGAGGGTGGAACCGTCCTCCGAATTCAGTGGGTGTATTCTCCCTTCGGCCACGGCTTCTTCAATCGTGCCCTTGAGGCGATGGCGCGCGGCCAGTCCGTTCGGCTTGTGACGGACCAGGTGGGGTGCCCGACCCCTGCGGAGTTGCTCGCACCGGCGCTCCTCAAGGTGGCGACCTCTGAAGCGAGCGGGCTCTTTCATCTGGCCACCTCGGGTGAGGCGACAGCCTTCGATTGGATTGTGGCCGGCGCCCGCGCGGCGGGCATTGAACCGCTGACAGAACCCGCCGTCAGGGCTGACTTCGCAGGGGCCCATCGACCGGCACGATCGGTCCTTGATTCAACGAAGGCGGCCCAGACTTTTGGTGTATCGCTCCCGGATTGGCGAGAAGCTCTTCGGACAGTCGTGGCAGGGAGTGGTACATTGGGGCGTGGGGTAGAGTTTTGAAACATCGCATCGATAGTCTGGCGCAGGCGGCCGCTCGGGATGGGGCGCGCATTGGAATCGTGTCCACCTGGGATGTGGAGAACAACGCGGTTCGGATCTTGGCGGCTAGCCTCCGGGAGGCGAATCACCACTGCGCGGAGATCTACTTCAAGGACTGGCTGTCGAACCACCTCGACCCTGCCACGGACATCCAGCTCGACAACCTCATCAAGGTGATCCGGAGGGAGCAGCTGAACTTGGTCTGCATCTCGATTCGGGCATCGGCCTATGCCCAGCAGGCTCAGGTCCTGACCGAGGCGATCCAAGAACGGCTGGACATCCCGGTGCTGTGGGGTGGAATGCACCCGACCTTGGTGGGCGAGGAGTGCATTGAGCATGCCGACCTCCTCCTTCAGGGGGAGGGAGAGCTTGCCCTCGTTGACCTCGCAGATCGGCTCCGCGACGGGGCAAGCATCAACGACACGCCCAACATATGGGTCCGGCATGGGGCAGGGGATTTCACCCAAAACCCGCTCAGACCGCTGGTCCAGAACCTCGATGATCTGGCGTATCGGGACTACACCACCCACGCGCACAAGTACTTCATCAACGGAAACTCCTACACCATAGGCGACCCGATGAAGGGCGATCCCGTCTTCCAGATGATGGGGAGTCGTGGGTGCATCTACAAGT
Source organism: uncultured Enterobacterales bacterium (assembly GCA_964554315.1). Classification (GTDB taxonomy): domain Bacteria; phylum Myxococcota_A; class UBA796; order UBA796; family UBA796; genus UBA796. Next base: position 2,887 of record CAZKOI010000211.1, read on the forward strand.
GCAGCTACTGCTACAACTCGACCTACAAGAAGGACGTCTACCCGGGCCAGAAGTGGTTCAGGGTCCGTTCACCGGCCTCGATGGTGGATGAGATCAAGAAGGCGCGCCAGCACTGGCCGATGAAGCGGATTCGATTTGATGACGAGGTCTTCAACTTCCAGAAGGAATGGTTGGTGGAGTTCTGCGAGATCTACCCCCGCGAGGTGGGTCTGCCCTTCGAGATCTTCATCGAGCCTAAGCTCGTGAACGAAGAGCGCATGACGATGCTTCGGGACGCGGGCCTCGTCAGCGTCTACATGGGCATCCAGTCCTCCGAGCGGGTCACGGGGCATCTGTACGACCGTCGGGTGAAGAACCAGAGCATCGAGGACATTGCCAAGATGTACCACCGGCTCGGAATCAAGCCCCACTTCCAGCTGATCTACGACGATCCGGTCAGCACGGAGGCCGACAAGAAGGCGCTCTTTGAGATGATCGCCAGCTTTCCGCACCCCTACGACCTGTATCTCTTCTCCATGACGGTCTTCCCCGGGTCCGAGCTCAACAAGAAGCTTCTGTCGAACGGCCTGATCTCCAAGTACGACATCGAGGGACTGAACACCCGCGTGTTCTACCAGCACCGCGTCAACCTGCAGTACCCGCGTCCCGTGGAAGACACCTTCTGGATCGCGCTCACGCAGATGCTGTCGAAGTCTTTCGTCCCGCGCCCGCTGCTGCGGACTCTGTCCAAGTCGGAGACACTCAAGAAACACCCTTGGCCGCTCATCCAAATGGCGCACGCGTCTAACTACATGAAGCTCGGGTCGACATGCGTCAAGATGTTGGCCAACGGCGAGATGACGCCGACGCTGCTCAGGCGATGGCTCAGCTTCGACCGGGTGATCACCACCTGAGCCACGAGCTCAGTCGAATCGGCGGGTGAAGAAGCTCGCGGGGACACCCGGGCTCTCGCCGGTGAGAATGCCGTCGACGACTGCTCGTGCGGCCCGCGGGGCCAGCGTCGGGCTGAAGCCTCCGAAGCCGCCGCAAGCGATGATCCTTGGGCGTCCCGGCAGGGGGCCGATGATGGGAAGTCCATCACAGGAGAAGGTCATGATTGAGGTCCAACGGTGGGTGATGGCGGCGTCCTGAAGCATGGGCCAGTGCTGCCTGAGGACGGCCTCGAGTCGTGCATTCACCGCCTCAGAGATGACGGTGTCATCGTCCTCGCCGACCTCGAGGTGGGGCGTTGCCCAGCGACATCCCGAGAGCACTACCGACCCTGTGTTGAGCTGCCGTGCGAGCGTGTACCCGTACTGGATCGACATGGGCTGAATGAGTAGCGGCTCGACGGGTGCGGTCGCGAGGGCTTGGTGGCGCACGGAGTAGAACTTGTCTCCTGCCCACCCGGTGAGCTGTGCACCCCCCGTCATCACCACGAGGTCTGCGAGCGTCGAGCGGCCGTCGGCGAGGGTCAAGCAGAGGTCACTGCCAGCGTCGGTGATGGCGACCACTCGAGCGGAGGTGGTGTGGGGAAGGTGGGCCGCTCGGGAGCGGGCCCATGTGCCGAGGTCAACCGTCCCGTCGGTTGGAATGCGCCAACCGTCGAGCAGGCCGGGGATATCAGACGTCCACGCCTCTGCAGAGATGCCCAGCCGCTCCATCGCCCGTAGGTTTTGTACGACCTCTTCAGCCTCCTTCTCTGATCGAGGTGCATGGATGAGGCCCTCCTGCTCGAGGCGATCGCCCCAGGACACGACCCCCTCTGCGGCGAAGCGGTAGATCGCTCTCGCGGTCTCTTCTCCGACGGCTTGAATGAGGCGAAAGGGCGGATCGAGCAGGAGGGTCGATGCGACGCCCATTCCGCGGGTCGCCATCCCGCCCGCGAGGGCCTTCTGCTGCTCGAACACGTGCGCCTGGATGCCTCGCTCATGGAGGAGGTGTGCCACCTCAAGGCCTGAAATGCCTCCGCCGATGACGGCCACTTCAGTGCGGTGCGGAGGCGGCACACTTCGGGAGCGCGGTTCGGGAATTGGGCACAGCGTGCGCATGGCGTGTCTCTAGCCCGTCGAAGCGGACCGTGGTTGCACACTTGTCACGGTGGCGCGGGTGAAGTGACTCTACAATCTCGGTCTCCCGTGTTTAGGATTCGCCCCACCGACGAGGACCACCATGCGCGCATGCCTGTTCATCATTCTGGCCGCCTGTAAGACAGGCTTTGAGTACCCGGACGAGAAGGCGGTCGACGAGGATAGCTCGCTTGACGTGGATGCGGACGCGGATGCCGACACCGATGCCGACGCCGATGCCGACGCCGATGCCGACGCGGATGCCGATGCCGATGCGGATGCGGATGCGGACGGAGAGCCGGAGCCTGACCCGGAGTTTCCCTACCACCTTAGCGTGGATCCTGCAGACGTGAATTTCGGCTCGGTGAGCGTCGATGGCGTGGGCACCCAGCTCATCCATGTCGAGAACATCGGGACCGAAGCGGTCCATCTCAATGGGCTCGGCGTGTCCGACACCACTGTCTTTGAGATTACCCCCGACTTTGCGCTCCCGGTGACGCTCAGTCCGGGCATGGAGCGCACCATTCGCGTCGACTTCGCGCCCATCACCTCGACGACCTATGTCGGTGAGATCACCTTCATCACCGAAGAGCGCCTTGAAGAGGACGTGGATGTCACGCTCAGGGGCTCCGGGGATGAGGCGCCATGCGACATCTGCGCCCCGATCATCGATGTCAGTCCGCGGACACTGAACCTGGACGCGCTCCTGGGATGCAGCGAGACGCGCTCGGTCACCATCAGCAACAACGGCGACCGACCGCTGACCGTCTCTGCGGTGAACATCGTCAATGATCCCATCATGACCTGCGGCACCTTCACGCGCACCTGGGGCGGGGCGGGGACGATTGGCCCCGGCTCGTCGATGTCGGTGAGCGTGACCTACTCCGCGACGTCAGAGTGTTTTGACTATGTGGACCTGGACTCGGACTGGAACACCATGCACATCATCAGCAACGATCCGACGGACCCAGACTTCTCGGTAGAGCTAAACGGACTGGCGACCTGCCTGTTTTAGTCGTTAAGAACCCATCGGAGGTCTCTCATGCTGCTCATCTGTACCCAGACTTGAAGCGCCTGTCGCAAGGCGGTCGCCTTGCTCAAGGACAACGGCATCGAGCACACCTACCGGGAGTACACCAAGGACCCGCTCACGGTGGCTGAGCTCGAGGATGTGTTCGCGAAGCTGGGGCTGGGTCCGCGGGATGTGCTCCGCAAGCGGGACGCCACCAAGGCGGGACTATCGGGGCAAGAGACGGACGCCGAGCTCATCGCGCGGATGGCTGAGAATCCGCGCCTGCTCCAGCGGCCCATCGGCATCGTGGGTGACCGTGCCGCAGTCGGTCGCCCGCCTGAAAACCTCCTCACCATCCTGTCCTGATCCATGGGCAAGACCTGGCGGGAGAAGTTCTCGGAAGCCGCACCAAGCCACAACACGGTGGTTGAGATTCCGGCCAACATGCTCGCGCAGCTTGGCCAAGGGACGATGCTGATTAGCTCGCCGAGGGCGATCGAC
>CAZKOI010000212.1:0-6419 GCA_964554315.1 uncultured Enterobacterales bacterium
TCGCCTTGGGCGCAGCCCGCCTCGGGGGAGGCTTGGGCTTCGCAGCCGTCGCCGTTGAGGACTTACGGAGGGGCGTGATCTCCCATCCCCGGATGAAGCCTTCCGAACCATCGAAGAGCTCCTCGAGGTCGGCCAGTGTCAGGCAGCCTTTAACCTTGGTGGCCCCAAGCTCGTTGTGGGATTCCACGACAGTGATCCGACCGACCGCGCCCGACGAGAGGTTGACTGCTGGAGCGATCAACACCTCGGCGTGTGTGGTGGTGTCCCCCACGGAGATGGACTCCGATGCTTGAACGACGCGAACGGTGAAGCCCGGGCCTGCCACAGACACACTCGCAGCCTCGATCCGATCGGCCTCAATCCGACCATGAATCTCAACCGCACCGTTGGGTGCGTCAACGCGGTGAAGCTCGTAGTCGTTGTGGAGCACGACGTTGCCGTCGTGGCTGGTGAGGGAGTGGATGCCCCCCTCGATCTGTCCATGCAGGACGATGTCGCCTGTGTTTTCGATGACCAGCCCGTCGTTGGTCATGGAGAGCTTGATCCCGTCTGGCAATACAAAAGAATCGGACATGCTGTTTAGGCCCCTCTGGAAGTCCCCGGATGAGGTGCCGATTGTAGCGCATTACGAGGCTTTGTGCCCGTTCGGACTGTACGCGGTCAGCAAGAGGGCCTCTGCATGCTCTTGCGGTGTCGGCCAAGTCCGGCTTGGGGCGCGCCCACGCCCGCGCTCAGCGGCATTCTGAAGCGCCTCCAAGAGCTCGTCATCGCTCGAGATGTAGGTGCCGTCGGGAGCCAATTCTCGCGTGCCGCCCGATGCGCTCGCGATAACGAAGAGTCCGGCCCGAGTAGCCTCGCGAACAATGAGCGGACTGTTTTCAGGCCACCTTGACGGGAGGACGAGCACGTCGTGCTCAGCGAGGAGTTCGTTCATGTGATCTGCCGGCACCGCGCCGCGCCAGGAGACCCGAGGGTCGGCGCTTGCCTCGGTGCGAAGTTGATCGGCAAATCGAGGATGAGAAGGAAAGTCCGGAGTGGCGCCAGCGATGGTCAACGATGAATCATTCTTGAGCTGACGAAAGGCACGGAGCAGTCGGTCAGGTCCCTTCGTTGGGATGATGGCGCTCGCGAAGAGAAATCGAACGGGACCATCGGGGGGCTCTTCAGCTGGGAAGACATCACTCACGAGCGGGAGGTCAGTATGAGAAACGCGACCAAGGCGAAGCCGCTCCAGCCGTTGAGCGAGGTCCTTTGAAGGGGAGAGCACGACATCGGCCGTCTCAATGGCCTGCTTGGCCGCCTCAAGCCTGGCCTCAACGTCGGGATGCACTGCTCTCGACCCTAGGCGGGTCACGCGATGGGCGAGCGCGCTCGCAGTCCTGCTTCGAGCGAACAGCTTTGCCCCAAGGCCGGCCAGCGGTCCTGCCTGGAGTGCAGGCGCAAGGCACCGTGTGCAAGAGGCTGGACTGGGGCCGTCACAGGCCTTGAGGTCTGCGGTGACCAGCTGGCCTCGGGCGCAAGGGATGGCGTAGTCGTGGAGCGTCAGCACCGTTCGGCATGAGGTATCGGAGATCATGCCGAGGTAGAACCCAGAGAGATGATGAAAATGGACGACGTCGGGCTCCCAGGTGCGAAGCCATCTCTGCCATGCCTTCGGCGTCCCAGTCCATGTCTCTCGCCATCGTGTGGGTCGCTTCTGGGTGATTCCATAGGCGGTGAGTCTTGGTCCCAACTCCTGCTCCTGTGGGGGTCCATTGACCGGATAGACAATGGCCACCTCATGGCCGGTTCGGGCAAGTGCGCGTGCGAGCGCATCCACGTAAAGGCCGGTGCCCCCCATGTCGGACGCTGGCCATCCATGAAGGACGAGCGCGACTCTCATGCTCGCTTCCCTAAGACGCCTCGGTACGCCTCGAGGATGGCATCAACCGCCCCATCAAAGTCAGGTGGGGCAGCGGGCTGCATCGCGGGGCTTTTCAGGAACTCTCGCCACGCCTGGGCCAGTCCCGCTGGGTCGGCAGGATCGGCCAGCACTCCGTCGCGCCCGCTCTCCACCAGCTCCGGAATGCCGCCAACCCCCGGCGCAATCACGGGGCAGCCTGCGGCACGGGCCTCCAGCACGACGAGGGGAGCATTCTCCTCCCATCGCGAGCCCAGGACAAGCGCCCGTGACGATTGCAGCAGAGCCCTCACCTCCGAAGGCTGCAGTACCTCGCCAATGGGGTGACCTAGGGCGGCCTCTCTGTCCAGTACAGGGCCGTGAATCCTCAGGGGCTCTGACGCTCCAAGATCGAGCGAGCGAAAGGCGCTTACCACTTGGTCGGTTCCCTTGTGCCAGGAAACGGTTCCCAGGGTCACGAAGCCGCGACGCGGTGCCTTGTTGTCCGGGCTAATGAACCAGTCATCGGTGACACCGTGGCGTATTAGTTGAGCCCCAGGTAAGCCGTTTAGCGTCGCCTTTTGCTGCAGATGAGCGCTAGGGACGATGAGGGCGTCGGTGTTTTTGAACCAACCGAGCACGGAACGGTTGCGGGCGGCCGCAGCCTCTGGAGGCTCGCAGGGGGTTCCGCGACTCACGGCGCTCGGCCGAAACCTCGGAGGGATGCGCTTGTAGAGGTCGTGCAGGCTGGACGGCGCGATAAGAGGACTCAACACACGCGCGGCACGGGTGAGCGATCGGGCGGCCCGGGATGGCTGCGGTCGCCAAGCGGCGTGGCAGGGGGCGCAACGCTCCGGCGATGGCCCGATGCACGTGCGGCCATCGGTGGTGAGGCCAAGTCCTCCCGACGCGCACCATGCCCACTCATCGTGGAGCGTGGCCACCACGGGTGCATCAAAGGCCATTGAGGACGACAAGAACTGGAGATGGTGGACGTGGACGAGATCCGGACAGAACTGGTCCTCGATCTGGCGCATCAGTCGGTCAATGATGGGGTCGGACTCCGCTTCTTCTAGCGGTCGGGTCGCGATGTTGTTGATGATGCGGATGACGTTTCCCTCATCGATTCTCGCGTACTGCGACCCTCCCGGGCGTCGCGTTGCCGAGACCACCATGACCTCGTGGCCTCGGCCTCGCAGTGCATCGGCTAGGGCGGCCACGTGGCGCTCAGTGCCGGCCGTCTCACTCGGGGGATAGCCGTGAGAGACGAGCATGATCTTGAGGGGTTGAGTCAACGTTGAACCTGTGTGGCTGGGAACGGCTATGATTGTATAGTCCCAGGATGACCAACACACCGGCCAGCCATGATCGCCAAAAGATCCTTGTCGTCGATGACGAGGTGAACCTCAGGGCCGTCCTGGTTGCGATGCTCGAGACCTTTGGCTACCGCATCAAAGCGGCCGCCGACGGTCACGAGGGGATTGCGATGCTAGACGCCGACCCCGACATTCGCATCGTGCTTTGTGATGTCCGTATGCCCCGGATGAGCGGCATGGCCTTCCTTGATGCGGTGGCTGGACGTGGCCTTTCCGTCATCATGATGAGCGCTTACGGCACCACCGACACGGCCGTCGAGGCCTTGGGGCGCGGCGCGGTTGATTACATCTCAAAGCCCTTTAGGCCCGATGAGATTCGGGTGGCGCTTGAGCGACTCCTTGAGCGCGACCAGCTTCGGGAGGAGAACGCGAGGCTTCGGGCGACCGTTGGGGCGACGGAAGCATTTGAGGGCTTCGTGGGGAGGAGTCCTGCCGCAAAGCGGGTCATCGACATCATCAGCAAGGTGGCAGGGTACCCCTCAACCGTCCTGCTCACGGGGGAGTCCGGAACCGGAAAGGAAGTGCTAGCAAGGGCGCTCCATGTGCGTTCCGATCGAGCCCAGAAGCCTTTCGTTGCGGTCAATTGCGGCGCGATTCCAGAGGCACTCCTAGAGAGCGAGCTCTTTGGTCACGAGCGGGGAGCATTCACCGGCGCCGTACGCGCCCACCAGGGGTTGTTTGAGCAGGCTCATGGGGGCACGCTCCTCCTTGACGAGATTGGGGAGATGCCGATTGGGCTGCAGACAAGACTTCTTCGCGTCCTCGAGGCCAACTCAGTGCGTCGAATCGGGGGGCAGCGAGACCGACCGATCGATGTTCGTGTGGTTGCGGCCACCGCCCGGGATCTTGACGAGATGGTTCAATCTCGGGGCTTCAGGGAAGACCTCCTGTACCGCCTGCGTGTGGTCCATGTTCACGTGCCGCCGCTGCGAGAGCGCGCAGAGGACATCCCTCTGCTGGTCGACGCACTGTCCCAGCGTGCAGCCGGACGACTCAAGCGGGCGCCTCTACCCTTCAGCGAGGCAGCGATGGCCGTGTTGATGAGACACCGCTGGCCCGGAAACGTCCGCGAGCTCGAGAACACCATCGAGCGAGCCCTGTTGATGGCCACCGGAGACCGTGCGGAGGTCCATGATCTTCCGCCGGCCATGAGCGAACCCTCTGAGCATGGCGTGACCCTGGATACGGCCGGAGACCTCTCCATTAAGCGGCACACTGCAGCGCTGGAAGAGCTCCTCATTCGGCGAGCCTTGGCGGTCACAGACGGAAACCGTACGCGAGCTGCGGAGCTGCTGGAGATTTCGTACAAAGCGCTGGTCTATAAAATTCGAGGCTACGGCTTGGAGGGCGAGTGAGGCTATTGTTCTTGCTGCTCTTGGGGTGTACTGCAGACCACCACTCGAGTCGCGGTCGAGATGCGCTCGATGCGCACGACCTGTTCGCTGCTGAGAAGCACTTTCGCGCCGCCCTAGGACGTGATCCAAACCACCTAGAGGCGCTCTCCGGGCTGGGCTGGGTATACCTGCTAGCAGAGCAGCATGACGCGGCCTCAGCTGCCTTCGGGCATTGCCTGAGCGTCTCTCCCAAGGAGGTCGAGTGTCTTCGGGGCAGTGCGGGGGTGGCGAGTGCCCAGGGCAACCCGGCCCAGGCCAAGGCGCAGCTCAACAAGGCTGTGGCGCAGGCTCCGCTTGATGCCCGAGTTCAGAGCAGTATGGCGCTCTTGGAGCTCAGCTCTGGAGATCTTGAGGCCGCGGCGTCGCGCTATCGGGCGCTGATCGACCGGGAGCCAGGGCGTGCCGAGTACCGGCTTGGGCTCGCGGAGGTGTACCTCCGCTCGAAGGACTATGCCGGTGCGCTGAAGCAGGTTGAGGTGGGCCTGGAAGACAAGAGCGCTCCCTCGCGCAGCAGGGCCATGCTGCTTCAAGGGCAGGCGCGTGCTCTTGTCGCCAGCGCGAGTCGGCACCTTGATCCTGACGACTGCGAAGGGTCCTCAGAGGCGGTGCTGGCTTGGCTCAGTGCGGCTGAGACGGCGGCGTCGGCTGCCCGAGCGACGGGGGTGGGCCTGCCCGATCTGGTGGAGGTGGATCGGCGTGTGCGCCGCCAGCGGGCTCGCGTTGGCGAGGTTTGCCCAAATTAGGAAAAATTTTCCGATCGGGAAAAAATTTCCTTGTGTGTTGAGGTCAAACGACGGAGCAATCGGCCGGATCAGACCACAAAAACTGGTACGAGTCTTGCTACAATAAATGTTCGATGATGCGTTGGCGGGCGAGCGATTCGGGATTCACCTTGGTTGAAGTGGCTATTGTCGTGGCCATTATCGGCGTCTTGGCCGCAATTGGTTGGGGCTCGACGCGCGGCCAGATGCCGCGCTATCGGTTGATTAGGGCCGCGAAAGGGCTCAAGTCAGACCTCGTCAGCCTGAAGAACCTAGCGGTCTTGAGCAACCGCGAGACCCGGATGTTGCTCGTGAGCTCCCCCGGTGACTGCAGCGCGATCGACACCTATGGGGGGGAGTGGCATCTTCAAGCAGGTGACCGCTCGAGAGGATCGGAGCGCTGGGAGTTCCTGCCGATCGACACCGAGGTAGAGGGTGAGGACGAGGAACAGGGCGAAGGGCGAGTGAGCCTCGGAAAGGACGGCAACCAGCAGCAGCGTGACGTATGTCTAGAGCCCTGGGGAGGCTTTCGAGGGCCGGGATCGGGCAATGCGGACAGCATCGTCTTCAGTCCACGAGGATGGCTTAGGAATCCAGCGGAAGACTTCAACAGCCAGGGCTATCTTGAGTTGGTGCTGACCAACCAAGCCGCGGGCCGCAAGGGGGTCGAAGACCAGGTGAAGGTGCTGGTCTCCCGGGCAGGAATGGTCCGGCTGCACTCGACACTTGGCCATGAGATGAGCGATAATCCAGCGGGTACTGGCGGGAGCAGCACGGCACGATGAGATCGAATTGTGGAACAGGGCTGAGCCTCGTGCGTGCGCGAGGCGGATTCACGCTCATCGAGGCGATGATTGCGACGGCGTTGCTCGGTTTCTCGCTCATCGTGATGTTCGGGTTCCACACACAGGCGGTGCGGTCCAACCTCCACGCCCGCAAGATGACCGACTGCACCTACCTGGCCCAGCTCCAGATGGAGCGGCTGATCGCGCTGCCATGGTCCGAGGAT
>CAZKOI010000213.1:0-6419 GCA_964554315.1 uncultured Enterobacterales bacterium
CGAGGTATACGAAGGGGCTGGCGAGCCTTCGCCGACGGCCCTCTTCAGGACGTCGTCTTCGCCCTCTTGCTGGGCATATCGGCCTGCATCGCGGTCCTAAAGGGAACGCTCGCCGAGGCAGACCGGATGTGGGCCAATGTGGAGAAGGCCTTCATCGGCATCGCCATGCTGGCCATGACGGCTCTGTCGTTTGTCGACTACCTGCGCCGAGAGGTGTCATTCTTTGATCTCGAGGTACAGGGCGGCCCCAACATGGCGGTTGTGCTCATGGTTTGGGTGGGGTTCTTGGGGGCGTCGCTTGCCGCGCGGGAGCGCAAGCATCTCGCGGTGGACGCCACAGAGCGACTCCTCTCTGGTCGGGCCGCTCGACTCGCCAAGCGCTTCTCAGCCCTCACTGCAGCCGCATTCTGCTGGTACTTTGCCGACTATGCGATCGAGCTCGTCGACGAGAGCCTCGTTCAGGGCTCGGGCCAAGACGCACTCCCGCTGTGGGACTGGCTTGTAAGCCCGGTGAACTGGGTCGGAGAGGCCGTGGTCGGATCCAGCGGTCTTGGCCCGGTGCTGACCGCCATTGCCGGAGCAACCTTTGTTACCGTGACCCTCGTGCTCCGGCGCATGCGAAGGATGGATCCGCCTGCCCCGCCCGAGGATACGGAAGACAAAGACAAGCCACTCGAGCCCATTGCGTGGGATCGAGCCGCCCTCTCCTTGGCGGGTTCGGTCAGCCTCTTCTTTCTGGCGCTAGCGATGCTGGGAGCTTGGTGGAACCCGACCAATGCTGAGGGTGAAGCCCACACCTGGTCTGCACTTCAGACCCGTGCCGAACTTGCCACCACCACGAGCACCGACAACAGCCAGGACGATCTCGACGCTGAGCTCGACGCTCTGCTCGGTCTCGAGGACGGTCCCTCTGTCGAGGACCTCCAAAAGAACAGCGCCGCCGGCCAGAAGTTTCCGCTCTGGCTGGCTCAAGCGGTGATCCCCCTCTCCTTTTTGATCATGGCCCTTCGTTTCCTGGGCCTCGCTCTCTCGGGACGGTTCGAGGAGACCTACGCGCTGCCTGCGCCAGGAAAAGACGGTCAGCCCATCGTTCTGACGTCGCCGAACAAGCGAAGCGCACGGGACCTCATCATCGCAGGCCTATTCCCTGGAATCTTGATTGGTGTCGTGGCGACCCTGGGGATGAGCACCCCTACCCTCATACTCATGGCAGCCGTGCTGCTGATACTGGTTGGGGCGCCCCTCTTCTTGACCGTCGGCGTGGCCTCCGTGGCCTGCGTGACCATGATCCAGGACATCTCCGGATACGTCGTCGCCAAGGACATGTATGAAGCGGTGAAGAAAGAGGAGCTTCTTGCGATCCCCTTCTTCGTGCTCGCCGGCAACATCATGACCCAAGGCACCATTGCCGACCGTCTGGTTGCCTTAGCTCGAGCCATCATGGGCAAAACCCCGGGCGGCCTGGGCATTGCGACGATCTTCGCCTGCGTCATCTTTGCTGCGATCTCGGGCTCGTCTCCGGTGACCGTCATTGCGGTGGGATCCATCATGTTTCCCATGCTGATTGAAGAGCGCTACCCCGAGAACTACTCCTTGGGCGTTTTGACCTCCGCTGGCTCCCTTGGGATCATCATCCCGCCCTCCGTACCCATGATCATCTTCGCGATCATGGTGTCGAGTCATGAGTTCCAGGTCTCACCCAATGACCTCTTCATCGCTGGAATTCTCCCCGGCCTGTTCATTGCGACCGTCCTGGTGCTCTACACCATGTACCAAACCCGACCCGATGCGCCCGGCATCCAGATCCGGCCAGTCGAGTACGACGGGAGCTACTGGAGCAATGTGCTCAAGCAGCTCAAGCGTTCGGTGCTCTCGCTCATGCTGCCGGTGATGATTCTTGGGGGCATCTATGGTGTCTTGGGTCCGCTGAAATTCACCGTGACGGAGGCGGCCGCTGTGGCGGTGGTCTACGCACTCTTCGTCGAGCTGTGCATTCACCGCGAGATGCCCATCCGAAAGCTGCCCAAGGTGCTCGCCGACTCAGGGGTAATGATGGGGTCACTCTTCCTCATCATCGTGCTCGCCATTGCCTTCAACAAGTTCCTCTCGGAGCAGATGATTCCTCAGCAAGCAGCGGCGTGGCTCCAGACGGTCGTTGAAACCAAGTGGCAGTTCCTCATTCTCTGCAATCTCTTCCTGCTGGCACTGGGTTGCATCATGGAGATTGTGAGTGCCATCCTGATCGTCGCACCCCTCCTCGCGCCCATTGCCGTGCAGTACGGCATGGATCCGATTCACTTTGGCATCATGTTCATCGTGAACCTTGAGCTCGGCTACCTCACGCCACCCATGGGTGTGAACCTCTTCGTTTCATCGACGGTGTTCAATCGCAACATCATTCAGGTGATCAAGGCTACCGCTCCATTCCTCCTGATGATGCTCTTCTGCCTCGCGGTCATCGCCTGGTTTGAGGACCTCTCACTCTTCCTGTTGCGCTAGGTTTCCCATGAAGACAACGTTCATTCAATCCAGAGACGGCACTCGCTTGAGGATGGCCAAGGCGGGCGACGCCACGCGTCATGTTCTCCTCATTCACGGTCTCGCAGAGCACATAGGCCGATATGACCACGTGGTCCGGGCGCTGACGGAGTCCCAATGGGCGGTAACGGCGATCGAGCTGCGGGGGCACGGCGAGTCTGAGGGCAAGCGCGGCCACGTCGACCGCTGGGAGCAGTACCTCGATGACGTACGCGCTGCCGCTGCAACCATCGACGGGCCGGTGGTTCTACTGGGGCACTCTATGGGAGGTCTGGTCGCGCTGGACGTGGCCATCGACGGACTGCCGAACGGCGTACAAGCAATCGTGCTCTCCGATCCCAATGTCGCCGTCGCGGTGGAGGCCCCAGCGGTGAAAGTGATGGGGGCCAAGCTTCTTTCGCGCATCCTCCCTGGCCTCTCTCTGTCCAACGAGCTCGACGCGGCGATGATCTGCCGACACCAGCCCGTGGTCGATCGCTACCTTGAGGACCCGCTCGTGTATTCCACGATTACGCCTCGATGGTTCACGGAGATGCTGAAGTCGCAGGAGCGAGTGGTCGCGCACGCGACATCCTACGACACGCCGCTCCTCATGCTCCTGGGTGAGGGCGACGCAATCTGTGACTGGAAGGCATCCGCCGCGCTTGCACGAAACTGGGGTGGGGAAGCCAAGACCATCACCTACCCTGACCTCTACCACGAGATCTTCAATGAGCTTGAGGGCGAGGGTGTCATCAAGGACATGCTGGCATGGATGGAGAGCATGAAATGAGGCAGCGACTCATCGAGATCTTGAAGGAGCGCTCTGTTCGCACGGGGACATTCACGCTGGCCAGCGGAAAGTCCAGCGACCTGTATGTCGACGCTCGTCAAACGACCCTGAGCCCCGAAGGTGCGACCCTCATCGCAAAGCTGATTTTGGAGCGCCTGCACCCTGACTCGATCGGAATCGGCGGACCGGTCACAGGCGCGGACCCCATCACGGGCGCCGTCATCACGCATAGCTTCGCCACCGGCCGGCCACTGCACGGGTTTATGGTGCGAAAAGAAGCGAAAGGACATGGTGCCGGAAACCAGGTCGAGGGCCGCTTTGGGCTTCCAGATGGAGCCAAGGTCACCATGATTGAGGACACGGTGACCACCGGCGGCAGCCTCCTCAAAGCCATCCGTGCCGTCGAGGATGCAGGGCTTCAGGTCGTGCAAGTCCTCTGTGTGGTGGACCGCTGCGAAGGTGCAGCCGAGATATTTGAGGCCGCGGGGTATGCGCTCGAGGCGCTGGTTACCCGGCCGGACATTGTCTGAGGACACCATGATTACTCGGGAGACCTACGCTACTCGACGCCAGCGACTCACGCAGACCGTGAATCGGCCCATTCTCTTGGTCGGCAATGGCGCAAGGCCCCGAAACCTGCCCATGTCTACTCTCCCCTTTCGGCAGGACTCGACCTTCCTCTACTTCACGGGGTGTCACCTGACCGGTGCCGCGCTGACGATCATCGATGGCCAGTCCACGCTGTACCTCCCTCAGCCAGCTGAAGACGATGCGCTCTGGCACGGCGTTTCACAAAGCATCGAAGAGATGGCCGCTAATCTAGGGTTTGAGCACGCTCGTCCGATTGACCGGCTCGAGAGCGACGTGACGTCACTCGAGGGAGTGGCGACGCTCGCTGTACCCGACCTTGCACAGACACAGCTTGCCGCGCGGCTGACAGGAAAGGACCTCGCCTTTGGCCGCAAGAACGGAGACCAGGATCTCATCGACGCCGTGATCTCAATGCGCCGAGCCCTCTCCCCTGTCGAGCACGAGCAGATGCGCACAGCGGCGAAGATCACCCGAGCGGCACACCTTGCGGCCATGGCCGCGACTCGCCCAGGGGCCCATGAGCGTGAGCTTGCAGCAGCCTTCCAGTTCGAGGTCGCCAAGGCGGGGCTCACCCTCGCATACCCGTCAATCGTCACGGTTCGAGGCGAGGTGCTCCACAATTTTGAGTACGTGAACGTCCTCGAGGAGGGGCAGCTTCTGTTGCTCGACGGCGGAGCAGAAGCGGCCACAGGCTACGCGACCGACGTCACCCGGACATGGCCCGTGAGCGGCGTCTTTTCTCCCCGACAGCGAGCCGCCTACGATGCCGTCCTTCAGGCACAGCTGGAGAGCATCGACTTGGTCCGAGAAGGTACCCGCTACCGAGATGTACACACCAAGAGCAGCGAAGTCCTCGCGACCTTCCTCGCCGATGAGGGGCTCCTCAAGTGCTCCCCCAGCGTCGCCGTCGAGACTGGAGCCCACGCGCTGTTCTTTCCTCACGGCGTCGGTCATCTCTTGGGGCTTGACGTCCATGATCTTGAGAACTTTGGTGACCAAGCGGCCTACCCACCCGGTCGGAGGCGCTCCACGCAGTTTGGGACCGGCTACCTCCGACTCGACCTGGACCTCGAGCCAGGCATGGTGGTCACCGTGGAGCCAGGGTTCTACGTCGTGCCCGCAATCCTCGACGACCCCGCACTGGTCGACCAGTTCTCTTCACTGGTGGACTTTGAGGCGGCTCGACAGTGGGTTGGCTTTGGCGGCATCCGCATCGAAGACGACGTGGTCGTGACCCCCGGTAATCCCGACGTTCTCACGGCGGACATCCCAAAAGACCCCGATGAGATCTGCGCTGCGGTGGGCCGCTGATCACCACCGCCGCTGAAGAATCGTGTCGCGCATGAAGCGATCGTCCGGCTCTGGATAGTCCGTGTTGGTGTGTAGACCTCGGCTCTCGTGACGACGAAGCGCACACTCGACCACCAGTTCCGCTACCGTGGCGAGGTTTCTCAGCTCGACGAGATCCCCGGTGAGCTTGAAGTCCCAGTAGTGGGTCTGAATCTCTTCTTGAACCAAGTCGATGCGCTTTCGGGCGCGAAGAAGGCGCCGATTGGTGCGAACAATACCCACGTAGTTCCACATGAATCGCCGTACTTCGTCCCAGATCTGGTTGATCACGACCTGCTCATCAGGCTCGCCCGCTGTACCCTCATCCCAGGTGGGAAGATCGGTTGTCACCTCGATGGTCTCGAGCCGAGGGCCTGCGACGCGGGCCGCTGCATCGGCAAACACAGCGCCCTCGAGCAGGCTGTTTGACGCCAAACGGTTGGCCCCGTGCAGACCTGTGGACGCAACCTCTCCAATGGCGAACAGGTTCTCGATGTCCGTCTCACCATCGAGATCTGTCATGACACCACCACAGAAGTAGTGTGCCGCCGGAACCACCGGAATCGGAGCCTTGGCCATGTCAATGCCGAGGGAGAGGCACTTTGCATCGATCGTCGGGAAGTGATGCTCGATGTCCTCGCGTGACATGTGGCTCATGTCCAGCCAAGCACAGTCCTCACCCCTGCGCTTGATTTCTGAATCGATGGCTCGAGCGACGATGTCTCGTGGCGCCAGCTCCCTCCGCTCATCGTACCGTTCCATGAATGCCTCGCCATCCCCGTTACGAAGCACCCCGCCCTCCCCTCGTAATGCCTCACTGATGAGGAAATTGCGGGCATCGGGGTGAAACAAGCAGGTGGGATGGAACTGGACGAATTCAAGGTTGGCGACTCGAGCACCCGCCCGCCATGCAATGGCCACCCCGTCCCCCGAGGCGATGTCTGGGTTCGACGTGTAGAGGTAGACCTTTCCCGCGCCACCTGTACAGAGGCTGACCACCTTGGCCGCATGCGTCTCAACCTGATCCGTCTCGGTGTTGAGTGCATAGAGACCAAGGATACGATCTGGCGTTGGAGGAAGGCTACCGTCTCGACGTGCGAGCGACCCTGCGGTGATGAGGTCGACCACCATGCAGTGCTCGCGAATGCAGATGTTCGGATGGGACTCCACCGCGCCCAGAAGCGCCCGA
>CAZKOI010000214.1:0-6417 GCA_964554315.1 uncultured Enterobacterales bacterium
TAATACGGAGGAAGCCCTCCTCCGTGATTTCGCCAATGTCCCCTGTTCGGAGCCAGCCATCAACCAAGACCTCCGCCGTTGCTTCGGGCTGATTGCGATACCCTCTCATCACGCCACGACTCTTGATTAGAATCTCGCCGTCGGCCTCATCGAGGTGGACCTCGACGCCGTCGAGCGCCGGTCCCACCGTTCCAAACTTGTAGGCATCGGGCCGGTTGACAAAGCTCGCCGCGCAAGACTCAGTGAGCCCGTAGCCCTCGAGAATATGAATGCCAGCCGCGTGAAAGAACTCGGCGATGTCCTTCGAGAGCGGCGCACCTCCCGAGATGAAAAAACGCACGTTACCCCCGAAGGTGTTTCGTAGCTTCGAAAACACGAGTCGGTCCGCCACCGCGTACTTCAGCGCGAGCAGTCCCCAAGGCTCGCCGCCGTTCTGTCGGATGGCGCTGACCGCATAGCCTTGCTTCATCGCCCACTGAAAGATCCGAAGCTTCAGGCCCCCAGCCTCATTGGCCCCCGCAACGACCTTGTTGTAGACCTTCTCAAACACCCTCGGCACCGCGGCCATGAAGGTGGGACGAATTGTGCCCATGTTTTCGACCAGATTGTCGATCGAGCCATCGACAGCGGTAGGGATTCCCATCTTGATAATGGCCACCTCGAGCACCTTTGCGAAGACGTGGGCCATTGGGAGGAAGAGAAACTGTCGGTCCGTCGCCGTCATGGCGCCCATCGCCTCCATCGCCTCCCCTTCGAACACCCAGCAATCGTGGGTCAACTCCACGCCCTTGGGCCTCCCCGTCGTTCCCGAGGTGTAGATGAGCGTCGCGAGATGGTCAGCCCTCACCGCACGGGCCCGTGCCTCGAAGGCCCCACCATCCTCCTCATGAAGCTTAGCTCCGAGCACCTTGAGCGCATCCAGCGTGATGACCCATCCGTCGGCGCTTCCTGGGCCATCCATGATGATCACCTTTTCGACGGACGGAATATTGGCGCGCTCCTCAACGAGCTTGTCCACCTGAGACTGATTCTCAGCGAACACCACCTTGCTCTCAGAGTCTGCAATGATGTAGGCACACTCTTCGGGGGTGTTGGTCGGGTAGATAGTGGAGGCGGCACCGCCCGCACACAGAATGCCGAGGTCCGAAAGAATCCACTCCACCCTGGTGCCCGCCAAGATGGCACACCGGTCCTCGATTCCCAGCCCCAGCGCGACCAGACCCAAGGCGATCTGTCGAACATCGGTCCCCACTTCCGCCCAGTTCATCGTCTCCCAGCCTCCGTTCTTCGGAAACAGGAAGGCCTCGGAGTCCGGCGTTGAACGAACGCGATGGAGGAACATTTCGGGTACAGATGAGAACGAAGCAGCAGTCATGAAATCTCCGCCAGGATTGCGCCCTGGCCATAACGCCATGCGCTGGCGCAGCAACGCCCCTTGCCAGGCCGGGTATGGAGGGGTAGACCGCCGCATGTCCAACTCCAGTCGCATTCCGGGCTTTTACAAGCTCCCCCCAGAGAAGCGCCGAGATGCTATCGAGGCTCACGCGGACCTGGAAACCGACGAAGTCGCCGCCCTGGACGGGCAGGCCCTCTCGGTGGAAAACGCCGACTTGATGGTCGAAAACGTCATTGGAACCTTCGCGCTCCCGCTCGGCGTAGGCCTGAACTTCTTGATCGACGGACGCGACGTGGTCATCCCGATGGCTGTAGAAGAACCCAGCGTCGTCGCTGCCGTGTCGAACATGGCTCGACTGGTGCGGACGGCGGGTGGCTTCAGGACAGACGTCGACGACAGCCTCATGATTGGACAGGTGCAGCTGGTCAACGTCGCAGAGCCGGACCAGGTCGTGCGACGAATCGAGGCCAAGCTGCCCGCCCTCGTCGCGCTCGCCTCGGAGATCCACCCCCGCCTGAGTGAGCGCGGAGGAGGGCTGCGCGACATGTACGTGAAGCGGGTGACCTACGACGAGCCCGGTGAGACCGTTGAACAGATGGTGGTGCTGGAATTCGTCCTCGACTGCGTCGACGCCATGGGCGCAAACATGGTGAACACGGTCGCCGAGCAGATCGCTCCAGAGGTCGCCGCCATTTCTGGAGAGACGGTCGGCCTCCGGATCCTGTCGAACCTAGCGTCCCAACGTTTGGCTCGGGCACACTGCGTGATCCCCGCAGAGCGCTTCAACGCACCAGGGCTAGACGGGGTGGAGGTCATTGAAGGCATCGCGAGCGCCTACCGATTCGCTTGGGCAGACCCTTGGAGGGCGGCAACGCACAACAAGGGAACGATGAACGGAATCGACCCTGTTGCCATCGCAACGGGACAGGATTGGCGGGCCATCGAAGCGGGGGCGCACGCATGGGCTGCACGGGACGGGCAGTACCGAAGCCTGACGCGATGGAAGGTGGTCGACGGCGTGCTCCACGGCAAGATCGAGCTTCCGATGCAAGTGGGCACCGTTGGCGGCACCCTCAAGACGCACCCTACTGTTGCGGCCAACCTCAAGATATTGGGCAACCCTCGGGCACGCGAGCTCGCCGGAGTCATGGCCACGGTAGGCCTGGCACAGAATCTTGGCGCGCTCCGAGCCCTCGCCACCGAGGGTATTCAGCGTGGACACATGCGCATGCATGCTCGCCACCTCGCCGCAGATGTCGGGGCTTCGGGCGAAGAGGTGCGCGCCGTCGTCGATGCGCTTTGCCTCTCGGGGGACTTCTCGATCGCCGCGGCAGCCGAAGCGCTCGAGCAACTGCGACGATGAGCCACTCGGCCTTTGCCCCAGGAAAAGTCATCTTGATGGGCGAGCACGCCGTGGTCTACGGCCACCCCGCGCTGGCGATGGCGGTGAATCGCGGCATGACCGTGACGCTGCGGGAGAGGGCCGGCGCCACGGCCATTGAGGACGGTGACGTGTCCGATGTGCGACTTGAACGCGCACTCGCTGAAGTACTCCCGTCCGATGGATGGGGTGTTCAGATCGCGAGTGACCTGCCCGTGGGGCGCGGAATGGGCTCGTCAGCGGCGCTCGCTGTGGCGCTAGCCCGAGCGTCTGCATCGGCACTCGGTCACCCGAGCACGCCAAGTCACATCGAAAAAGTAGCGGCGAGCATCGAGCAAATCTTTCACGGAACACCCTCCGGCGTAGACCAAACGGTCTGTACCCGCGGCGGAGCAATCCGCTTCCAGCGTACGCCTGAGGGTGCCCGATACCAGTCTGTTGCGCTGCCCGAGCTTCCCATCGTGGTGATCGACTCGGGCTCCGCCGGAAACACTGGCGAGATGGTTGCGGCCGTGGCGGGTCGTCGTCCTGCCATCGACCCGTACCTTCAACAAATCGGTGATCTCCTGAACGAGACCTGGCCCGCGCTCATGGCCGGTGACCTAGCGGCAATCGGCCAGGCCTGGCACGAAAACCATTGGCTCCTCAGGGCGATCGGCGTTTCGACTCCAACCTTGGACGAGATTGTGACGTTGGCGACCCGGGCAGGCGCGCTGGGGGCAAAACTGGCGGGGGCCGGCGGCGGCGGTGTCGTAATCGCGCTCGCACCAGAACCACAAACGGTGATCAGAGCGGCAGAAGCGCGGGGCCTAGCGGCGATAACCGTGCGGCAGTTCAGCCCACTCGTCTAGCGCCATCGACAGGGCAGAGGGTTGGTCGCGAAGCGGTGCGCAAGCAGGCCCACAAAGTGACAGCCCTGTGACGATGTAAAAGAAAACGCTTTCGTGCGCGGGCGTGCTTACGGTATCCTCTGACTGGGATTTATCTGCGGGGGCCGCTATGCGTTCATTCTTGCCCATTGTTGCTGTTCTGTTCACCACTGCATGCAGTGGCCTAGAGAAGTTCGAAGTTGGAGACACCGGCGGGTTGGCGAGCAACACATTTGACCTCGACGCCGACGCCGACACCGATTCCGACAGCGATGCCGACGCCGATGCCGACGCCGATGCCGACGCCGATGCCGATGCCGATGCCGATGCCGACGCGGATGCCGGTTCGGGTGGCGGATCCGGTGGTGGTTCCGGTGGCGGATCGGGCGGAGGTAGCTCCCCCGACGGCGGATCGTCCGGGGATGGTCCCGGCGAAGCCTGTGGCGATGGAATGGTGTACGACTGCAGCATGGCCTGCGTTTCTCGTTCGTCTGCCACGGCCTACGTGGGCGACGGCTACTGCGATGACGGCACAACCGGCATGGACCTCATGTGCGAGGAGTACGGCTACGACGGCGGCGACTGTGCGGGCGGCTCGGGAGGGGGTTCCGACAGCGATGGCACCATGCCTGACGGTGGCTCCGGCGGCGGGTCAAGCGGCGGCGGGTCAAGCGGCGGAGGCTCGGGAGTGTCCGACGACGGTCCGGGGGATGAATGCGGCCCCGGGATGATCTACGACTGTTCTGGTGCCTGTGTCGGTCGCACAATGGCGACAGGCTACGTTGGCGACGGCTACTGCGACGACGGAACCTTCGGCGTTGACCTGATGTGCTCTGAGTTCTCTTACGATGGCGGTGACTGTGAGGACGATCCGTCTGGTGGCGGCTCAAGCGGCGGAGGCTCAGGCGGCGGCGGCTCAAGCGGCGGCGGCTCAAGCGGCGGAGGCTCTGGCGGCGGCGGCTCAAGCGGCGGCGGCTCTGGCGGCGGCTCGACGGGCTCGGGCGCGCCGGGGGATTCCTGCGGTGCGGGGATGGTCTACGACTGTACCGGCGAGTGTGTCGATGCATCAACGGCCACTAGCTACACCGGTGATGGCTTCTGCGACGACGGAGCCTGGGGTATGGACCTTGTCTGTGCAGAGTTTTCCTATGACGGCGGCGACTGCGACGGCACCGGCGGCGGCTCTGGGGGAGGATCAGGCGGAGGCTCCTCAGACGGCGGTTCAACGGGATCGTCGGTGGGCGACTCCTGCGGCTCAGGCATGGTTTACGACTGCTCCATGGAGTGCATCTCGGCGACTATTGCAACGGGCTGGGTTGGCGATGGCTACTGCGACGATGAGGGGAGCTATGCCAACCTGTACTGCGAAGAGTACAGCTTTGATGGCGGCGACTGCGACGAGGCGGGAGGCGGAACCGGTGGAGGTTCCGGAGGGCCCGACACGGGCGCGGGCTCCAGCTGCGGCGACGGTCAAATTTTTGACTGCAGCATGGCCTGTGTCGACGAGATGACGGCCACCAGCTTCCGTGGAGACGGCTACTGTGACGACGGCACCTGGGGCTACGACCTCGACTGTGACGCCTTCTCGTTTGACGACGGGGACTGTGCTGACGACGGGGGAACCGGCGGGGGAACCGGCGGGGGAACCGGAATCGGATCTCCGTGTGGCGACGGTCAGGTCTACGACTGCGCGATGACTTGTGTCACCGAGTCCACCGCACTCGGGTGGGTAGGAGACGGCCTCTGCGATGACGGCGCATGGGGTTACGACCTCACCTGCGAAGAGTTCAGCTTCGACGGCGGTGACTGCGATGAGGAAGCCAGCGTTGGCGACGCCTGCGGCGAGGGCCAGATCTACGACTGCTCGATGACCTGCGTCGATGAAGACACGGCCACGGCATACACCGGCGACGATGTGTGTGACGAGGGCACCTGGGGTTACGACCTCGACTGCTCCTCCTTCGACTTTGATGGCGGCGACTGCGTCGACGACGGCGGCTCTGGGGGTTCAGACGCCCCAGGTGATCCGTGCGGTGACGGCTACATCTACGACTGCGACATGACCTGCGTGTCCGAGAGTATCGTGACGTCCTGGCTTGGCGACGGCGACTGCGACGAGCTCAGCTACGGCAACTTGAACTGCGAAGAATTCGACTATGACGACGGCGACTGCGGTGGTGGCGGCGGTGGCTCCGCCGGTGGTATCGGCGAGTCCTGCGGCGACGGTCTCGTGGTTGACTGCGCGGGCGAGTGCGTCTCATCGGCGACTGCCGCTTCCTACACGGGTGACGGTGTGTGCGATGACGGCACCTGGGGCTTCGACCTCACCTGTGCGGAGTTCTCCTTCGACGACGGCGACTGCGACAGCGGCGGCGGCGGTACCGGCGGCGGAGACGGCGGTCCTGGAGACCCCTGTGGGTCGGGCCTTGTCTACGACTGCTCCGGCGAATGTGTCTCCGAATCGACCGCAGCTTCGTACACCGGCGACGGGTACTGCGACGACGGCACCTACGGGTATGACCTCACCTGCGCGGAGTTCTCCTTCGACGACGGCGACTGCGACGGCACCGGCGGCGGCGGCGATGGCGGCGGCACCGGGGTCGGTGACTCCTGCGGCTCAGGCATGGTCTACGACTGCGCCATGACCTGCGTGTCTTCGTCCACCGCCGACTCCTACACGGGCGACGGCACCTGTGATGACGGCACCTATGGCTACGACCTCACCTGCGCGGAGTTCTCCTTCGACGACGGCGACTGCGACGGCACCGGCG
>CAZKOI010000215.1:0-6408 GCA_964554315.1 uncultured Enterobacterales bacterium
CGCGGCAGCCGAGACAACCCGTCGCTGTTCATCAACGGTGAGCGCTCCAAGCCGCCCATACAGCGCGTCAATTGCCTCTCGCGAGACGGCCTCCGATGGATCAACTTCGGCGAGCAGAGCCGCTGCTAGGCCCTCGAGCGCGGCCCGGGTGGAGAGACCGCTGTGTGTGATGTCAGCGCTCGAGTCGGCGTCAAGGGCTGCCCGCGCCTGATGCCATGCCCGGCCATAGTCATGAAACGCGCGAAGGTCGGCGTCTGCAGCCGTGCAGTCAGCGTGATCCGAAGCGCTGAGCGTGTAGCCGGCCTGGTCCCTCGCGAAGTCGAAGTCAGCCGCGCCCATCTCGAAGACCGATGTATCGGGAAAGTGCTCATTTAGCAGCTTGCCCTTGGTCAGGGCGCCCGTCAGGACAATGGGTGCAATCAGGGCGGTACCCAAAAAGTGGCGGCGGCTTGTATACAGTGAACCAGCCGCCGCCGACAGGAGGAGGATAGTCAGGGAAAGAAACGGCGCGGCGTACCGCATGGATCCGGGGGAGGCAATCTCCGGACTCGGAGGCGCCCATACGGTAAACCGTACCGAGCAGTACACGGTCAAAAAAGCGCCCAGGGCAGTAGCGCCAAGGATTCCGGCCGGTGTCCGGCGACAAAGCAGAATGCTCACGCCAACCGATGCCGCAGAGAGAAGACCGAGGACACTGAGATCTCGATCTCCATATAGAGCGATAAGCTGTCTCGGCGCCAGCAAGCTCGCCAGCTTTTCGGGTACTCGGCTGAGGCGAGGGAGCGACTCACCGGTGTAATAAATCGTCTCAAACGGACTGCTTGCAGGCCCGAAATGTTGAATGGCCCAGATCGACACTAGGGGCAGGACACCCGTCGCAAGCCATGCCGCCGATGTTCTGCTGATGCGTCGCCAGAGGAGCACGGCGGCGGTGACCACTAAGAAACCGGCCGAGTACCCAATCCAAAGGGCCCATGCGAGGGTAAGGCCGGTTGCGAGGGCTCGGCCGCTCGAGGGAGCCTCACGGAGTCGCGCGACGACCCAAAGAAACACCACGCCAGCAACGCCAGCCTCGTAGTGATTACCCCAGGCAGTGAGCGACAGCTCGGCAAACGTGGGCGCTGGCAGACTAAGCAGGCCGATCCATGTCCAGGCCGAGGCTGCACTACCGTATTGAAGCAGGAGGCGGAATCCAGCGTAGCCCATCACGCCTGCATAAAGGACGGGAATGAGCTTCCATGCGAACAGACTTGGGCCCAGAAGGCTGAAGAGCCCGGCACCCAGAATGGCATGCTGCGTACAGCCACCGCAGTAGCCTCGATATTGAAGTGAGAGGAGTGAACTCCAGTGACCATCCTGCAGGAGCCTCGCGTGGGCAGCGTTGTAGAGCTCCTCATGGTCGAAAGGAATGGCCTGAGGCTGGAAGATACCAACAGCGGTCATCGCCATCACGATGAGTGCCCCAACGAGACCGAGTTTGAGCGCGCTAGGGACTCGAGACTCGGACACTTCGAGGCTTCCTGTTGGATCCGACCTTCAACTCCTTCAAGCGTTCGTTGGGTGTTGAGCTTCGGGCCGTGATGAATAGCTCTAGCCCGGCCGCCATGTCCGAGGTCACTTCAATGCGCCCGCTCCAAGTCCGTCTGGTGCGGCCCAGGGTGGCCTTCCTGTAGGCTGCTGACCCGGCTGGCCGGTAGTAGGCTGTGACCGTGAAGCTCTGCGTCTCGAGCGGCGTGAGATTGGAGATTTCAGCTTGGATGATGGCGTAGCCGCCCATTCGTGCCGTTGCAGGTATCCGCACATCAAGCTCAGGGGAGGGTGCAACCGGAGGCGCCTCGGCTAGGGTAGGCTCTCGGATCTCTGGAGAAGGAGAGGCCGCAGCGGGCTTCGCGTCGGGTGCTGAACGGGTTGTGACCTTCTGTGCTGGTTTCGCCGTCGGTGGTCTGCTCTCGGGTGCTGCCTCGAGAGGCGTCTCGGGTGCCTCCTTGGTTTCAATGGTGTCTTGGACGAGACCGGGGTCCAATGTCGGCGTCGCCGCTAGGTCGGGAGCGCTAAGTATTTCAGCTGCCGCGGGAACCTCTGGAGCGACATCTTCGGAGGGCTTGATGAGGCGCTTAACCGTCCCGCCCACTATCAAAACGAGGATGATGATGAGGACAAAGGCCGTTCGGTCACGATTGGGGCGAACGCGTACACGGGTCTCGGGCTCTTGCTCAGGCGAGAGCGGGACCTCCTCGTGAGTCAACGAGTTGTTCGCTGAGAACCTCGGAGGGGTTTCTTCTCTATCATGCGCGCGCGATGAGCCGACAGGAGGCTCCTCTCGGGCAGAGCGAAGGTCGTCCTCGGGAACATAGACCGTATCGAGCGCACCGCGGAGGCCGGGAACCGCGAGAGGCTCACCACCAAGAGGAGTCGATGCCGTGTCTGAGGGCGCCTGCGGTGTCACCTGCGTGCTTGCTCCGAGCTGGGCGCGGGTCGCCAAGACGTCCTCAAGCATCGCGGAAGCAGACGGGTATCGGTCATCCCGATTGTACCGAGTGGCCCGGCGGATGATGGGCCGGAGTGGCTCGGCAACATCGCTCAGCATCTCTGGGTCCAGGTCGGACGCGAACAAATCCATTGGCGTCTGCCCTGTGGCCATCGTGAAGAGTGTCGCCCCAAGGCCATAAAGATCAGCGGTATGGTCGACGCCCTTAGCGTTGACCCGCTGTTCCGGTGCCATGAATGCCCAAGTCCCCATCACGGTACCTGTCTTGGTGAAGCCTTCGTCGCTGCGCCCTGTGCTGCGTGCGATGCCGAAGTCCGTGATGAGAGCGTCACCATCCAGATTGAGCAGCACATTGTGGGGCTTGATGTCGCGGTGAACGACCCCGTGGCCGTGAGCTACATGGAGAGCCTCGAGGACGCGCGCGGTATGTCGAAGACACTCATCAACCGGCAAGCCCTTTGAGCCGATCTTCTGGAGCAGTGACCCGCCCTCGATGAGCTCCATGACAATCCAGGCTGTCTCGTCGCTTGAGCCGACGTCATAGACGCGAACGATGGCCGCATGGTCGAGAACGGCCATGGTTCGAGCCTCCGCCTCAAAGCGCGCCCGCACACGCGGCTTCTGGGCGTAGGTCGGCGACATGACCTTGATGGCTCTCGGTACCCCCAGCCGACAATCGTACGCACGGTAGACAGAGGCCATTCCACCCGATCCAATGACCTCAAACAGATCGTACCGACCGTCGGCGAGGGTCTGAAAATCATCAGCCAAAGTGGGGACTCCTTTCGCTCCTTGAAACCGTAGCACGTGCCCTTGACCTCGGCCCATTCTGGGTGTTCAATGCCACATGCTGAGTCTACTGATGATGGTGTGTGCAGCGGCTCTGGCTTCAGGGTGGGCCGAGATGCTGGAAGAAGCGGTGCCGTCGGTCGTCATGATCCGCAGCTACTCGCCGACCAGTTTTGAAGGAAAGCAGGCCGGGGTCAGCAGTGCGACGGGGTTCGTGGTCGACGCAGAGCGCGGCATTATCTTGACCAATCGACATGTGGTTCGCACTGGCCCCATCGTTGCCCAGGCGGTCTTTCAGAACAACGAGGAGATCAACCTCGTTCCCATCTATCGAGACCCGGTGCACGACTTTGGGTTCTTTCGCTACGAGCCAGCACACCTAGAGCACGCGGATCCTAGGGCGCTGGAGTTGCGGCCTGAACATGCGGTTCAGGGCGCAGAGGTGCGGCTGGTCGGGTCGGATGCAGGCGAGAAAGTGAGCATTCTGTCGGGCACGCTCGCATGGCTCGATCGGGCCGCTCCGAACTACGGCTCGGCCGGCTACAACGACTTCAATACGTTCTACATTCAGGCCGCATCGGGCAGCTCGGGCGGCTCTTCCGGTTCGCCGGTCTTGGACCTGCACGGCCATGTTGTTGCCCTCAATGCGGGCTCGAAGCGGCGTGCGGCTTCGAGCTTCTTTCTTCCGCTGCCGCGCGTCGTTCGGGCACTTGGCCACATTCAGCGCGGCGAGGACGTTCCCAGGGGTACGCTGCATACGACATTCATTCGCCAGACGTTTGACGAAGCACGACGCCTCGGGCTCCCTCACGGGATCGAAGAGAAGATGCGCGCGGCTGCACCGGACGCGAAAGGCGCCTTGGTGGTCGATCGGGTCCTGAATGGTAGCCCGAGTGCGGAGTCGCTCTCACCGGGCGAAATTCTCTTCACCGTGGGCGGTGATGTTGTCGTTGATTTCTTGGGCCTCGAGAGTCGACTGGACGCTTCGGTGGGTGAGGAAGTTGAGCTCGTTGTGATTAGCAATGGCAAGGAGCAAGTCCGGCGCATTCGCGTGAGTGACCTTCACGAGATCACGCCATCCCGCTTCATAGAGTTCGGGGGAGGGGTCTTTCATGACCTCGGCTACCAGGCCGCTCGGCATACGTCGCTCCCGTTGCGCGGCATTCGCGTGTCGAGTCGGGGGTACGTGTTCGGCGATGTGATGCCTCGCGGTGCGATTATTACTCACGTGAATGGACAGTCGGTTGAGCGGCTCTCAGCTTTCAAGGCTGTCATAGAGACCATTCCCGATCGGGCCTTTTTTGGGGTGGAGGTAGTGACGCCGACCGAGCCCGAGCGGCCACTGGTCTATTCGGCACGGATGGACAGGAGATGGTTCCGAGCAAGGGAGTGTCAGCGCGTTGACGGTCAGCGCGACTGGGCCTGTACGCTGCTGTCGCCCGCGCCTGAGCGACCGGCTCGCGAGGGACGATCGGTGCAGCCGATGAAGGCGTCCGGTCGTGTCGCGAAGAAGCTCGGGTCTGGCCTCGTGATGGTCCATCACAAGATTCCGTATCGAACGGACGGTGTCTACGCGGGATCGTTCTCTGGCGTGGGTGTGGTGGTTGATCGAGATCGTGGGCTCGTCCTCACGGATCGGGACACCATCACGACTGGGCTCGGAGATACCACGGTGGTGTTTGCAGAGTCGCTGGAGGTCGAGGCGGAAGTCGTGGCTCTGCATCCGCTCATCAATCTCGCGCTCGTTCGATACAATCCGACGGACATCGCCGAGAGTGTCGTCGAAGAAATTCGATTCAGCGATGAGCCCATCAAGGCCGGGCAGCGCCTGCTCCATGTCGGTTTTGAGGCGGGACGGGGCCTCTCGCAGGCGAAGGTAAAGGCCCAGTCAGTTCGACCGGTCACGATGCCTGTCCCTCGCGTTCCCTTCTTCAGGCAGGCAAACCTCCCGGTGGTCGAGACTAGGGGGGGTGAGGATTTCTTCGGCGGAGTGCTGACGACACGAACGGGACGCCCTGTGGCGCTTGTCGGATCTTTTCCCAATCTCGTTGATGATGCCGCAGGAAACATCTGGCGAGGAATTCTAGGCGGTGACATTAGACGGTTTCTGGACGACTACACGGGCAGTCTCTCAATAGGAGTGGAGTGGAGTCCCATTCCGCTGGTCGAGGCACTGAGTCGCGGCTTGCCGCGATCATGGAGCGAGCGCATCGAGCGGAAGAGCAGGGCCCGCCGCGAGGTCTTGCGGGTAAGTCGTATCACGCGAGGCGGTTCGGCCGATGGGCATGTTCAGCCAGGAGACCTCTTGCTTGCAGTGGATGGGACGGTGGTGACCGATGTGTCGGACATGCCCAAGCTGAGGCCCGGACAGGGCGTCACATTGACCCTGCTTCGTGGCGCGAGCGAAGTGAATGTGGACCTGACGCCCAGTACCATCAGCACATCACCCTTTCGACGGGTCGTGTTGTGGGGTGGCGTTTTGCTACAGGAGCCTCACCTTGCCCTGGCTGCACAGCGCTATCAGCCTCCGGAGGGCGCCTACATCAGCTACTATTGGTCAGGGTCCCCAGCGGGTCGGTTTGGCCTTCGACCGCTAACGAGGATTGTGGAGGTGGACGGGCAACCGGTCTTGAACCTCGGGGATTTTTCGGAGGGTGTTCGAGGGAAGCAGCACGGGGAGCCCGTTCGCCTGCTGGTCGTGGACCTCAAGGGCAGAGAGCGCATGGTGACGATGGAGGCCGACCCCTCGTGGTGGCCCCTAGTGGAGATAGGTCACACCGAAGAGGGTTGGGTCAGGAGGATTGTGCAGGAGGCAGTCGAAGACGATAGGGGGTCACACGGAGGGGACGATGGCTGAGGTAGAGGTTGTTCAGGCGTTTCGGTTTGAGTCCGCGCACTTTTTGCCAAGGGTTCCGGAAACCCACCGGTGCAGCAACATGCATGGGCATTCCTATCGGGTCGATGTTCACGTGAAAGCACCGCTCGATCCGGAGAGCGGAATGGTGATCGACTTCTTCGACGTCGAAGACGCCTTCCAGCCTGTGATGAAGGCACTCGACCACAAAGTGCTCAATGATGTTGCTGGGCTTGAGAATCCGACCGCGGAGAACATCGCAATATGGATCTTCGAC
>CAZKOI010000216.1:0-6397 GCA_964554315.1 uncultured Enterobacterales bacterium
GCATCGGGCCCATGCGTCGATCGTCGGACCACCGCAGTACGTGCCGTCGGCCATGGGTCGGCTGCTTGAACGTGAGGTCGACATCTTGCTCGGCATGCGTCGCAAGCCGAAGCGGCCGTTCGTCGGTGTGCTCGGCGGCTCGAAGATCTCAGGCAAGCTCGGCGTGGTCGAGGCGCTGATGGACGTCGCTCAGGCGAACGATGGTCATCGATCGGCGGGTTCCAGCGGCTACGCGGCTTCAGTCGACTACGTCCGAGGTCAGCTCGAGGGTGCAGGCTACGCGGTCAACGTCGCGGAGTTTGACATTCAGCAAGATCAGTGGGACGCCCCGCCAGAGGTGTCAGCGGATGGCCTGCCGACGCTCGAGTACGGGGTGGACTTCTACGTTTTCGGTGAGTCGGGATCGGGCTCGGTGACGGCCGCGGTGTCGGCCGTGGATGTCAGCTTCCCACCGCCAGGCGACGGGTCCCTCTCGAGTGGGTGCGAGGCCGAAGACTTTGACGGCTTCGAGTCCGGACGGATTGCGCTCATTCAGCGGGGTGGGTGTACGTTCCAGACCAAAGTGACCCACGCAGAAGATGCCGGAGCATCAGCCGTTCTGATCTTCAACACGGGAACGTCGGGAATGACGGATATCTATGGCGGGACCCTCGACGCCGATGTCGAGAACAGTCTCCCCGTCGCGGCCATCACCTATTCCGTGGGTGAGCAGATTGCGGCTCTCGCCCCGGAGGCCACAGTGACAGTTGTGCTGGCCTTCAGCACCGTCTCAATGCCGACTCAAAACATCTTTGCAGATCTCGGCGGCGACGCCTCGCAGACGGTGGTCATTGGTGCCCACCTCGACTCTGTTCCTGCCGGTCCGGGCATCAACGACAACGGCTCCGGCGTAGCCCTGACCCTTGAGATGGCGTTGCAGCTTGCGGAGCAAGGTGTGTCACCCCCAAACAACCTGAGGTTCGCGTTTTGGGGAGGGGAAGAGCTAGGGCTCTTGGGCTCCTTCGATTACGTGCTGGGTCTCGAAGACGTCGAGCGAGAGACCATCATGGCCAACCTAAATTTCGACATGGTGGCCTCACCGAATCCTGCTCGAATGATCTACGACGGCAACGGCGACACCTTTGGAGAGTCGGGCCCCATCGGATCCGGTGACATCGAGGCGCTCTTCACGACATGGTTTGAGGCCAATGGCTTGGTCAGCCAGGAGACACCCTTTGACGGCCGGTCGGACTACGGGCCCTTCATCTGGACGGGGATTCCAGCGGGGGGACTGTTCACGGGGGCAGAGCAGCCCAAGACATCCGGAGAGGCTGAGTCCTACGGGGGCGACGCGGGTGTGGCCTACGACCCGTGCTACCACCGCGACTGCGACACCATCGAAAACCTCGATCTCGATGTGCTCGACCAGATGGCCGGTGCTGCAGTCCACGCGACGCTGAGTCTTGCCTACTTGGAAGAAGGGCTCGGGCGCAAGGCTCGGTCCGTCGTGCGGCTGCCGGACTGGATTCCCGTCAGTTGCGCCGCACACGATCGAGTCTGGAGGCGCTAGTGTGGTCGGTAGTCTTCATTTGGGGAGGCGTGGCTGCTGCCCAGGACTTGGTCTTCTCCGAGCGAACCGATGATTACGACTTTGCGGTCGCACTCGGAGCACAGATTGGTGACCAGACCTTCAGTGCGTGCACCGGATCGCTGCTCACTCCCGAGATCGTGCTCACGGCGGCACACTGTGGCTCCGACATCCCTATGGAGGTGGTCATTGCCGCAGGACGGGCGTTCTTCGGCTCGAGCGTCGCCGATGCGACCACAGTTGGTTTCTCGGATGGTTGGTTCCACCCCGACTACGAGCCGCTGCGGAACGGGTGGGACGGAACCCTGGGCAAGAACGATATCGGCATTCTTGTACTCGCAGAGCCCGTGGACTTTGTCGAGCCGGTATGGATTGCGACCGACCCCATCGACGACGTCGCGCCAGGCGAAACGGTGACCTCGGTGGGCTTTGGCATTGATGAGAGCGGAGCCGGCAGCGGGGTTAAGCGGGCTTCCGAGCTGACCGTCGACCGGGTTGACTCCGTCTTCCTTTACTCGGACAGCAGCACCAACGAGGACGGCGCGAACGTCTGCAGCGGCGACAGCGGTGGTCCTCAGGTGTACTGGGACGGTGAAAAATACGTGCAGTGGGCCGTCCACTCATGGGCCGACCAAGACTGCCGAGTCAGTTCAGGAAGCACCCGTGTGGATACTGTCTCAGAGTGGATACTGGACCAGGTGGAGCTCGTTCACGGGAGTCGTGACCGATGCGAGGTCTGGGGCATCTACGGCGATGGCGTCTGCGATGAAGACTGCGATGAAGTGGATCCCGACTGCCAGGCCGAGGACGGATACCGTGTGCCAACCAGCGACGACAAAGAGGGCGGGGGAGGCTGCAGTCACGTGGGAACCGGCAAGCAGTCACCGTTGGTTTTGGCCCTCGGAATGCTCGGGATGGGGCTCTTGACTCGAAGGCGGCACCAATAGCGGATACCTTGGTGTATGCTCTGCCTTGGAGGAAAGGTTCTAATGCGTACACACTTCTGGCTAATCGGCCTCAGTCTCTCCCTTGCATGCGGAGGGGGTGAAAAGGACGAGAAAGGTGGCGGCGGTTCGGATGATACGGCCGGGTCAGGCGACTCGGGCAACGCAGGCGATTCGGATGCCGATGCCGATGGCGATGCCGACGCGGATGCTGACGCGGATGCCGATTCAGACGCAGACGCAGACGCAGACGCGGACACGGGCCCGACCCTCGCCCTCAAGCTCACGTCTGGCTTCGACCACAGCTGCACGCTGACGACGTCCGGTCAGGTGATGTGCTGGGGAGAGAACGGCGAGGGGCAAGCTACGCCACCCTCAAACAACTTCCTCCAAGTTGATGCAGGCGCGCTGCACACCTGTGGGCTCGAACCCA
Organism: uncultured Enterobacterales bacterium; assembly: GCA_964554315.1. Classification (GTDB taxonomy): domain Bacteria; phylum Myxococcota_A; class UBA796; order UBA796; family UBA796; genus UBA796. Next base: position 2,945 of record CAZKOI010000216.1, read on the forward strand.
CCGGTGCGGTCAGCTGCTGGACCAACGTGCCGAATGGACTTGCAGAACCGCCTGCTGGCATCTTCAAGAGCATCAGCAGTGGCCGAAGCCATGCTTGCGCGATCGACAGAGATGACGCCCTGCACTGCTGGGGTGCGGACAGCATGGGTCAGGCCACCGTTCCGGAGGGGCGGACCTATCGATCCGTCGCTGCAGGAGGCCTTCACACCTGTGCGATCGAGACGGGTGGAGCCACATCGTGCTGGGGGCAGGACATCGGTGACGGTCGCCTGAGTCCCCCGGGCGTCTACTTCACTCAGATTTCCTCGGGCATGGCCCACTCCTGTGGTCTTGATAGCGGCGGGAACATCTACTGCTGGGGCTCCAATACCTACGGCGAGTCTCTTCCTCCGAGCGGCAGCTACACCTCGATCAGCGTCGGTGGAAGCCACAGCTGCGCACTGGATGCCACCGGGTATGCCATCTGCTGGGGGCGCTCCGACAATCTCCAGACCATCGTCCCGTCGGGGCGCTACACCGCCATTGCCGCAGGCAGAGCACACACCTGCGGCATTAACCTCCAGCAGCAAGTGGTTTGCTGGGGCGACAATGGCGCAGGTCAGGCGGTGCCGCCGGCGACGGGCACGGGCGTGCCGGTCGACACCGGCTTGTCTGACACGGGTTGGGGCTGGTAGGTGGCCCCTTCACGCAACGCGGCATGTCCCTGCGGTAGCGGCTTAAAGTACAAGCGGTGCTGCGCTCTCGCTGACCAGGCCGACCTCGGAGATCCGACGCTCGCGACGGCAGACGTACGTCGGGCGGGACTAGCGCTCGGGATTGGGCTCATCAGTGGATCCGTGGCTCTAGGCATCGGCGTTGGAACGCTGCGGGAAGCAGTCGCGGACGGAATCGCCGTTTCTCTTGCGCTTTGCCTGGTCTCCGTCATCTACCTCATGGCCCGCAATCCCCCGACGGGGACCGGTCGGGGTGGCGGCACGGCCATTAACTATGGCATGGACGGGTCAGGGCGGCGTCGCTCGGCACCGCCGGCGAGTCGCCGCAGCCGACGCCGACGCTGAGCGCTAGGCGTCCCCGACGGCGGGGGACTCAATCATCATGATCGCAGCCTCGGCAGTCATGGTGTTCGTGAGGATGCTCTGGATACCCGGAAGATACTCGTCGACCACCAGCACGTTGTGGTGAACCAAGCTCTGGAACAGGGCGTGGCCGAACTGCTCGGAGTCGGCCTGCACGGACGTCTTGAAGCGGATCTCGCCTTGGCTCAGGTCGAACTCAAAGTTGCCAATGTTCAGTCCATGATTGGCCCGGTGCAGAAACAGCGCGATCTGGCTGGTGTGGTCCTCGGTCACCTTTAGCGGGAGGATGCTGTAGAAGAGGAAGTGGTCCGACTGCTCAAGGACGACGGCGAGGCAGTCCCACTCCCCATTGTCTCCTTTGAAGGCCGTCTGAATCACGGTGTCCGAGATGGGGTGTACGTCCCAGTCATCTTGCTGAAAGTACGCCATCGCTCGCTCAAGAAGTGGGCCCATTCATCCTCCTGATCTAAGGACTATACCCTTTGGACTTGGGCGGCCACGGGGAGCCCGACTTGTGCTCGGGCGTGCTTGGAATAGGATGGGGCGTGAGGTGCCCATGTCTTCATTTGTCCTACTCCTGTCGACCTTCGCTCTCTCAGGCTGCACACAGTCTGGGATGCAGAAAAGGGTTGGTCCTGCTCCCGCCTACATTGCCTCTACGGATGAACACTTTGTTGCCCGGGGTCGGTATCTGGCCGAGCATGTCACGGGTTGTATGAGCTGCCACTCGACGCTCGACGAGGAGGTCTACGCGCGGCCAATCGTAGCGGGAACAGAGGGTGCGGGTGGTCAGACCTGGCCGCTTGCTGATGGCAAGATGGGCATGGTCGCTGCGGGGAACCTGACGCCATTCGGCCTTGGAGAATGGACAGATGGAGAGATCCTTCACGCCATGACATCCGGCCGACATCGAGACGGCTACGCGATGTTCCCGGTCATGCCCTATCCCCGGTACGCGAAGCTGACGGAGTCCGACGCAAAAGCCATCGTCTCCTATCTCCGCACCCTCGATACTGTGGACAACACGGTACCACCACGGCGGCTGTCGATGGTGCTCACGAAGGTCGCCAACAAGGTCGCTGCTCCTCCGAATTGGTCGGTGCCGCCCGCGGTCGGGGATGTTCTGGGCAAGGGAGAGTACCTCGCACAGGCGGCCGGCTGCGTGTGGTGCCATACGCCCGACAAGGGGCGGAAGGTCGATGAGAGTGGTCACCTTTCTGGGGGGCGCACGTTCCCGATGGCCATGGGAACCGCCGTCGCGCCCAACATCACACCGGCAGAAGGGCGCGGCATTGGGTATTGGTCTGAGACAGACTTCTTAAACAAATTCAAGGCCTTCAGAGCGGACGCTGCCCGCCAGCGGGAGGCTGCCCCCTCCGATCCCAACAGCCCCATGCCCTGGTTCGACTACGCAGGGCTGACGGACGAGGACTTGAGTGCAATCTGGGTTTACCTGCAGGCACAACCGCCGAGCGACAATGAGATCCAGTCAACGTGGATACCTCATTAAAATTAGAGGACTGCTCTTGACGTTGCACAAGTTCGGAAATTTGTGATACAGCTAAGGGGTCCCCACGGTCCGCTCCCATCGAGCGGCTGACCCTCACACCGAGTCACACATGCGAAGCTTGCTGAAGTCTGGTATCCGGCGGATTGCCGGTGCAGAAGAGTCCTCCCCTGAATTGAGCCGCCCACCCCTTCCGCGGGGCAACCACGACGCCACAGTCATCGCTGTGGCTGCACAGAAGGGTGGCGTAGGAAAGACGACGACGAGCGTGAACCTCGCGAGCGCGCTCGCACGAAACCACGGCCTCAAGGTGCTGCTGGTCGATGTTGACCCTCAAGGGCATGTCTACACCGCCATCAAGAGGCAGGTCCAGTCGGGCGGCGGCGCACTCTCAAGCGTGTTGACAGACGAGCGCGGCGGGAGAGAGGTCATCGAGATCAAGACTGAGACCATGGTCGAGGGCCTCGACATCACACCCTGCGATCCGCGTTTGGCGGGTGCTGAGGACCTCTTGGGCACGCGAATTGGCAAGGAGTTCATTCTTCGGGATGCGCTGCAGACCACACGTACGCACTACGACATCATCCTCATCGACTGCCCACCCAACCTCGGTAACCTGACGGTGAACGCGCTTGTGGCGGCGGATCTTGTGCTCGTGCCTTGCGACCCGTCGCCGCTCGCCGTCAACGGGGTTGATGCCCTCATCGGCACCGTGAGCACGATCGCGAGCCGCTTGAACCCCAACATCGACATCCTAGGCCTCCTGCTCACCCGCGTTGACCGTCGCAATGTAAAGCTCAACGACGCCGTCCGATCACAGCTTGAGGCCGCGTATGGCGAGGTTCTGCTGCCGGTTGATATCGGCATCAA
>CAZKOI010000217.1:0-6367 GCA_964554315.1 uncultured Enterobacterales bacterium
AACGGACTCCGCGTCGCAGAGTTTAAGTCCAAGATCATCGCCTGGCTCACCGAGCAAGGCCTCGGTGAGGGCAAGGTCAACTACAAGCTCCGAGACTGGCTCTTCAGTCGCCAGCGCTACTGGGGCGAGCCCTTTCCCATCGTCCACACGGCCGACGGCGGCGTGCACCCTATCGACAGCAGCGCTCTGCCGCTGACTCTGCCTCACATCGATGCTTACAAGCCCACCGATGACGGTCGCCCGCCGCTGGCGCGAGCGGAGGCATGGCTGCACACCACCCACGATGGACAGCCCGCGCTTCGTGAGACCAACACGATGCCTCAGTGGGCTGGAAGCTGCTGGTACTACCTGCGGTACATGGACCCAACCAATGACCAAGCCCCCTTCTCCTCGGAGAAGGAGCGCTACTGGGGCCCCGTCGACATGTACATAGGGGGCGTAGAGCACGCTGTGCTTCACCTCCTCTACGCCCGGTTTTGGCACAAGGTGCTCTACGATTGCGGCTTGGTCCACACCAAAGAGCCCTTCAAGGCCCTGTTCAACCAGGGAATGATCTTGGCGTACAGCTACCAAGATGCACGCGGCAAGTACTACCTTCCATCCGAGGTAGAGCAGCGAGGTGACACCTGGTTCGTGCGGGGGACGGACACCGAAGTCTCGACCCAAATCGAGAAGATGAGCAAGTCCAAGAAGAACGTCGAGGACCCGCTCAACATCGTCGAGCGGTACGGTGCAGACGCGCTCCGAACCTACGAGATGTTCATGGGTCCGCTTGACCAGGTGAAGCCATGGCAGACCTCGGGCTGCGAAGGTGTTTATCGCTTCTTGGGCCGAGTATGGCGCCTCTTTGTCGACCAAGACACCGGGGAAATTAAGCCCTATGGAGAGCCCAATCCAGACCTTCGAAGAGCCCTCCACACCGCGATCAAGGAGACCACCGAGGGCATCGCAGCGCTCAAGTTCAACACACCCGTGTCGAAGATGATGGAATTCGTGAATGCCGCAGGCGGCCAGCTTCCGCCGAGAGAAGAGGCGGAGGCCTTCGTCCTCATCCTCAGCCCCTACGCCCCCCACTTGGCCGAAGAACTCTGGGCTCGAATGGGCCACCACCAAACCCTGGCGGAGGTCCCTTGGCCAGCATTCGATGAGAGCGCCCTGGTTCAAGACACAACGCAGATCGCGATTCAGGTCATGGGCAAGCTTCGGGGGACGATCGATGTGTCGACCTCCGCCTCTCGGGACGAAGTGCTTGCCTCGGCCAAGGCCAACGCCAACGTCGCCAAACATCTCGAGGGCAAGTCCATCATCAAAGAGATTTATGTCCCCGGACGCCTGGTTAATTTTGTCGCAAAATAAGGCGCAATCAAACGCGATTACAGAAACTTAAAAAAACTGTTGATAGTTTAACTTTGGCTCTACCCTTGGCATGTCAAGTCTGGTAAGCTGGACATCCCGACACCCTGCAAAGTGGTGTTCGTTCCCGCTGATGATGAGTTGACCATGCAGACTGCCGCCGATCCCTTCAAGCCTCTCCTCAATGTCATCGAACGCTATCGAAACGACGTCCATAGCCTGAGGGATCCCGCCACATCCGACGCCCTCGATGCCGCGAGCCAAAACCTCCCGCAGCCCATACCGAGATCGCTCCTGCGCTTCCTCCACCGCTGGAACGGTGCCGTTCTATTCCGCGGCGTGCTGCAGATTCGCTCCGTTAGTGAGCTGGCCCCAGCCTCAGAACAAGCCGCCTCTATCGTTGTGTTTGCAGATGGCCCGCTCGAATCCGACCACTGGGCCTATGCCCCCACCGGTGACGGAGACACCGTCTTTGGTCGCTGGACCGGCCAGTTCTTCGAGCCCCTGCACGGCAGCTTCGAGGCCTGGCTCGATGCAACCATCCACATCTTGGACAACAACATTCGTGATCCTCAGGCGCGCTTCGAGGCCCGCCTGAGGGCCGACCCGTCGTCAGGGTACCTGCTCATGCGCCAAGGCGAGCAAGCGCGGAGAGCAGGCCACACCGAGGGGGCGATCAACTTGCTTCGCCAGGCGACGACGAACAACCCCAACCTCGTCGACGCGTGGCAACGCCTCGGTTCAGCCAGCCTTCACGTCGACCCCGGTCAAGCCCGGTGGGCCCTACTGAAGGCCTTGCGAGGCACCCGTCTCCCCCAGCAGGTGCCCACGGAGACCCAGCCCAGCGCCGACCTGATAGCGACGATGTCGGCACTCTTTCCGCCCGGCGACGATGCATGGGAGCGAGAGCTGATCTATTTCCTGGCCGAGTCGGTCTCCGATGTCGAGAATCAGAACGAGCTGGCCTTGGTGGAAGCCGCGGGGGTCGCACTGGCCAACATCCACCTCGACCGCTTGCACCGAGAGGAGGCGCACACCGTGCTCGTTGACCTCATCGAGCGATGCCGTGGCTTCCGTGTTCGCGGCCCCATGCCTGAGGCCACCCTGTGCCTCGCGAGAATCGAAATCGACTTGGGCCACCACGATGACGCCGAGCGCCGCCTGAGGGCGCTTCGAAACAACCCCGGCCTGATTGCAGACCGGGCTCAGCTGTTGATCGGGGCCATCGCGGTCAGCCGACAAGAGCCTTGGTGTGAGGAAATCCTGCTCGAGTGCATCGATCGCCTGACGCGCCCCGAGGACCGTTGCGAGGCCATGCTCTTGCTCGGTGAGCGCCACCTGCTTCGTGCCGATCACGCCGCCGCGCGACGGACCTTTGAGGGCGCCCTCGAGCTCGCGAACGCCACACAAAACCCGGTGCTTGCGTCTCGAGCCACACTCGGGCTCGGTGACATCATGCGCATCAGCGGCGAGGTCGCCCAAGCCGCCGAAGCCTATCAGGAGGCTCGAACCCTCGCCGAGAACGACCCTGAGCAGCTCCAGCGTGTGCTCATCCGGCGAGGAGACCTCTACCGTACCGAGGGAGACATGCAGAAGGCCTCGGCGGACTACGCTCGGGCGGCTGACGAGTACGCTCGCCTCGGCCTGCCCATCCGAGAAGCCTGGGCGCGACTGCGCATGGCACAGGCGGGTGTTCAGGGTGCGGCTGAGACCGCCCACGCGCTCTTCAAGGCTGCGGATCACGCCGCTGGAGTCGCCGCTTCTGACGCGATCAGCGGCATGCCTGCTCGAAGCCTCGACTGGCACATGAACCGCACAGCAGAGCACGCGAGAGATCGCTGGAACGCACAGCGTGCACGCCCCCCGCTCAGTCGTGCCGATGCAGACCGGCCCGAGCGACGAATGGGCGCGCACCGCATGGCCGTCGCCGCGTGCAGCACCCGCGTCGTCGAGCACCTGACCGCCGAGATCAATCAACTCATCAAGACCATCGACCTGTCGAGCCCTCGAAGTACCGACCCCAACCTGGCTCGCTTTGTGGCCGCCACCGACCTGCTGAGCGCGCATCGCTCCTACGAAGCCGCGGAGTCGCTCCTCGGCCTCTTGCTCGGAACACGCGCTGGAGGCATCGCGAAGCGAGCGCTGATCGGCGCGATGGCTCGCTCACCCAACGCCGCTCTCGTTGACGGCCTCCTCGATGCGCTCGAGGGCGGCAGAGATCCCCACGGGGTCGCCGCTGCTGCCGAGATTCTTGGGCTCCGACGAGAGCCCATGGCCATCTCGCAGCTCAAGCAGCTGGCCCAGCCCGGCGCAAACCCCACCACCCGAAAGGCCGCCATTACCTCCCTCGGACGAATCGGAGACATCTCTGCCATTGAGCCGCTGCTGCCGTCTCTGGACGATCCCGATCTGGCCGAGCACACCAGCGTCTCTCTGCTGCTCCTCGGGGAGTGGCAAGGCGTGGACTTTCAGGCGCAATCGCTCGCAGCTCAGCGAGCCGGCATGTCGCGCTCCCTCGGTGAGATCGTGGGACGGTATGGCGGACCCAACTACCTTCTGCTTCTCTTCCGCTCCGCTGACCTCGAAGGCCCAGCCGGCCTCGGCGCTATGCAGGGCCTCGGCTATCTGGGTGATCCGAGGGCCGTTCCACGTCTCCTCGAGTCCACCTCCAGCCGCGATCAAGCTCGGGCTCGCGTGGCCTCCGGCGCCCTCGAGATCATCACAGGACACCACGAGGATCCTGAGGAGAGCCTTCTCCGAAATCGCTGGACACAGTGGTGGGAAGAGCACCAAGACCACTTCGAAGAGGGCTTTCGATACCGTCACGGCCGCCTGATGGATCCGGGACTAATGATCGCACGACTGAGCCATGACGAGCCGCTGGTCCGGAGAGCAACCTACGATGAACTGGTGATCGCGACAGGACAGCGACTGCCCTTCGATGCCGAAGGTCCATTCCGTCTTCAAGCTCAGCACATCGGCGCATGGCGTCAGTGGTGGATGGAGAACCGCGAGGCTTACCCAAGCGGTCGCTGGACCTTCCACGGCGAGATTATCGGCTAGACAATCCGAAGCTTGTAGGGGTTTTTGGTCTCGGCCGACTGCTTGGTGGAAGCCGTCTTGGCCTTCTCCAGCCACTCCTTCATGACCTCATTGTCCGGCTCGAAGGACAGGGCAAACTGGATGTTCATGACGCAGCCCTTGTAGTTCTTGTCGTCCCAGTCCTTGAGCGCCATGTGCCAGTACTTCTCGGCCTTCGGATCAGAGGCTGCGTGCTCTGGGCTCTCCGACTTGAGCCGCTCCTGCTCGGCGATGGCGAGCGCCTCCTCCGTCATGCGTAGCACTCCTGCCTTGAGGACCTCGTCGTACTGAGCCCGCCGGTCCGGGTCGGACAAATTCTCGCCCGCCTCCTTCATCCGCTGAAAAATCTCGCTGGCCTTTGAGGAGATCGCGGCATCGCCCAGAGCGCTCACTCGATCCGGGTGGTGCTTGCTCGTGGCCGCACGGGATGCGGGCTCGATCTCGCCCTGCACACAGTCAGGGTCCAATTGAAGCAGACGATAGTAGTCGAGCTCATCGAGGATCTCATGAAGCGTGTTGACCTCGATGGTCAGCCGGGTGCCTGGGTTCATGCTGCCTCCATAGGGCTCAGCTTAGCGCACATCGCTAGGTTGTCTCGTCATCAATGTCCAAGAGGATATCATCTTCATCTTCTTCATCGCTCAGCACGAGCTCCTCATCCGACGTGTCATCGTCTACCAACAACGACTCGTCATCGCTGAGCGCAGAGGTCACCCCGCCCGACGGCTCGAGGAGGGCCCGGTCGAGGTCTTCATCACGCGTCTGGTTCGCGCTGGCCTCGAGCACCGGATCGGCCTGCGTCGCCTGCGGTGAACCAAAACGGAGCGCATCGACCTCACCGCGTGAGAGGTTCGAGGAGGACTCGACTCGCATCTGCTTGGTGGAGCCCGTTCCCGATGCGGTGGCGACCACATCCACCATGCCGTTGGCATCGATGTTGAAGGTCACCTTTACCTTGGCTTCGCCGCGAGCGGCCTCGACTAAGCCATCGAGAATGAATTCGCCGAGCAAGTGGTTGCTCCGGACATCGCGTGAGTCGCCTTGGAAGACCTTGACTCGTACCTCGGTCTGGTTGTCGCGGACGGTATGAAAAATCTTTGATGCCGACGTGGGGATCTGCGTATTCCGGGCAATGATGGACTCCATCATGTCCCCGACGATCTGTACACCGAGCGTCTGAGGGGTCACATCCATCAAGATCTGTGCCGGCTTGTCGCTAATCTGAGTGAGCTGCGCCGCCTGAATGGCGGCCCCGCACGCCACCACCTCGTCGGGATTGATGTGATCGATGGGGTCCTCCCCAAAATACTGACCCACGGCATCCTTGATGATGGGAAAGCGTGTCATGCCGCCCACCAAGACGATGCCGTCGACCTGCATGGGCGAGAGCCCAGCCTGCGCGAGTGCGTCATCACAGACGACGAATGAGCGCTGAATCAGGGGCATGCAGAGTCGGCGCGCTTCCGCGCGACTCAGGGAAGCCTCAACGTCGATAGAAGCTCCGTTGGGACCGCGCGCGAGGCCCGGTATGGAGATCGTCGCCGACTCCTCCTCCCCGAGGCGTCGCTTGAGTCGCTCAGCGGCATGCTTTAGTCGAACATTGGTCTGGTGGTTGTCGGGCATGGTGCCGAGACCCTCCGCCTCAAACGACTGGCGGATGTGCTCGGCAATGACGCGATCGAAGTCATCCCCCCCCAGGAAGGTGTCGCCAGCCGTTGACATGACCTCGATGATCTCGTCCCCAATATGAAGGACGGAGACATCGAAGGTGCCGCCGCCGAGGTCATAGACCACCACTCGCTGATTTCGCTGCTGGTCGTAGCCGTAGGCCATGGACGCGGCTGTAGGCTCATTGATGATGCGGAGACACTTGAGGTTCGCAATCTCAGCGGCGTCGCGGGTGGCCTGACGCTGGGCATCGTTGAAATACGCA
>CAZKOI010000218.1:0-6347 GCA_964554315.1 uncultured Enterobacterales bacterium
CCAAAAACCCAAGGTGTTGACCTCGTCACTTGGGCCGCGGTCGACCCTTACATAGCCAAAGTACGGATGCGGCCGGTACTTCAGCTCTTGGTTGGTCTGGCTGTAGTACCGGCTCCGGTAATCGCTGATCATTCGATCAAGGCGCGCGGAGGTGGCCGAGACCACCACACGAAACCCGCCCTCCAAGAGGGCCAGCACGGCCGCCGTCGCCACCACAGCGAAGGCGATTCTCTTCGGGGTACTGGTGGGAGGCCGACGGGTCATGAGACCCATTATCGCGATGGTGCAGCCGATAAGAAAGTGACCTGACTTCAAAGTGTGTGTGGCCAGGTTAGGGTCTCCTCTCCAGGAGGTCCCATGGCAAACCGCGTTCACCGGCTGAATGTCAACGGTGAGGAGCACGAAGTCCTCGCCCCCGCGCACTGGACCCTCCTCGAGGTACTCCGATACAAGCTCCGCTTGACCGGAACCAAGCAGGGCTGCGACAAGGGTGACTGCGGCGCGTGTACTGTGCTCGCCGACGGGGATCCCATCCTGAGCTGCTGCACGCTGGCTGCGATGTCAGAAGGTCGAGCCATACGCACCATCGAGGACATGGAGATGACGGTTCCGCGGGCATTCGATGTCTGCGGAGCGCTGCAATGTGGCTTCTGCCAGCCGGGCATGATCTGCACCGCCAAGGCCCTCCTCGACAAAGAGCCCAATCCGACGGACGCGCAGATCCGTTCCGCCCTCGGCGGGAACCTGTGTCGCTGTACCGGCTACACCAAAATCTTCGAAGCTGTCAGACTCGCGGCAGATGACCTCGGCGGACTCGCCGGCGACACCGTGAACCGCCCTGTTCCTGTTCGGTTCGGAGAGCCCTCTGAGGGGCACTTGGTCCTCGGCGCGCGAGGGCGGAAGGCCGACAGCATCCGCAAGGCTGTGGGAACCGAAATCTACGCCGACGACATCGACCTGCCGCGGATGGCCCACGGCCGAATTCTCCGCTCGCCCTTTCCTCACGCCAAGATTCTCTCCATCGACACTTCTGCCGCCGAGGCCATGCCCGGTGTCTTTGCGGTCATCACGGGCGAGGAGATGCCGGAGCGCTATTGCGTCATTCCGTGGACCCCTGACGAGCAGGCTCTCGCGTCGGACAAGGCGCGCTATGTCGGTGACGGTGTCGCTGCCGTGGCTGCGGTCGATGAAGAGACGGCGATTCGTGCACTCGATGCGATCAAGGTGGAGTGGGAGGTCCTTCCGGCTGTCTTCGAGCCCGAAGAGGCCCTGGCCGAAGGCGCTCCGTTGGTGCACGACAAAGACTGGAAAGGTCGAGACAGGAAGAACAACATCTGCAAGACAGTCGACCTCAACTTCGGTGATGTCTCCCAAGCCTTGGCCGACTCCGACGCCGTGGTCGAGGGAACGTGGTTCTACGAAGGAAACACCCACGCGCCCATCGAGCCCCACTGCGCCGTGGGCACATGGAGTCCGGATGATCAACTCACTGTCTGGTCATCCACGCAGGTCCCCCACTACCTCCACCGCGAGCTGGCCAAAGTCTTGGCCATCCCTCAGGCCAAGGTTCGTGTGATTCAGCCCGCCCTCGGCGGCGCGTTCGGCGGAAAGTCCGAGCCGTTTGACCTCGAGTTCTGTGTCGCTCTCCTCAGCAAGAAGGCCGGCAGGCCCGTGAAGATCCTCTACACGCGTGAGGAGGTGTTCTACTCACACCGCGGCCGCCATCCGATGAAGATGCACTTCAAGGTTGGGGCCACCAAGGACGGCAAGCTCACGGGTGTGGATAGCGACATCCTCATCGATGGCGGCGGCTATCACTCGTTCGGCATGATCACGAGCTACTACGCTGGACAGCTGCTGCCAGGCCCCATCGACTTCCCGAACTACCACTTCCGAGCCCGCCGGGTCTACACCAACAAGCCCTGCTGCGGCCCCAAGCGGGGCCACGGATCCGTCCAGCCTCGCTTCGGCTTCGAGTGTGCGTTGGACGAGGTCGCCGAGAAGATCGGGATGGACCCCATCGACATTCGGCGCGTCAACGCCATGTCGGGGGGAGACACCACCGTCAACGGCCAGACCATTCCATCGACCGGTGTTCTGGAGTGTCTCGACAGCGTAGAGCGAATGAGCGGCTGGCGCGATCGACGTGGACAGCTCGAGCGAGGACGAGGTCTGGGTGTCGCGCTCTCCATGTACATCTCGGGCACCGCCTACCCGGTCTACCCGAACGAGATGCCCCAGTCCGGCGTTCAGCTTCAGGCGGACCGTAGCGGCAAGATCACCATCTTCTGCGGGGCGAGCGACATTGGACAAGGCTCCGACGGCATGCTCACCTACATCGTTGCGGAAGAGACCGGTGTCCTTCCGGACGACATCTTCGTGGTCTCATCCGACACCGAGCTCACCCCCGTCGATCTCGGCGCGTACTCAAGCCGGGTGACCTTCATGTGCGGTACTGCCGCTCAAGAAGCGGCGCGATTGCTGCGAGACGAGATGGTGGCTGCGGTCGCCGCGCACTGGTCGGTGGCCCCCGAACAGGTCGGTGTTGCGCTGGGCTTTTACTACGACAAGGCCGACTCGAGCCGACAGCTCGGGACCCAGGAGGTGCTCCAGCTGGCCGAGGCCAAGCGAGGCCGCCCCCTGGGTGCCACGGGCGGATACCGCACCCGAAAGGTAGGCGGCGACTACCGCGGCGGCACCATCGGCGCGTCTCCGGCCTACTCAACCACCGCTCACATCGCCGAGGTGACCGTCGACGAGCAGACCGGCATCGTGCGCTGCGAGAAGGTCTGGGTCGCTCACGACTGCGGCAAGGCCATCAATCCGACGCTCGTCGAGGGCCAGATCGAGGGCTCGGTCTACATGGGCTACGCCGAGGCCATCATGGAGGCACAGCTGTTTGACGAGCGCGGGCTCCACACCGGGCCCAACCTGCTCGACTACGCCATCCCCACCTCTATGGAGACTCCCGACATCCTCGCGGAGATCGTCGAGGCCCACGATCCTGGAGGCCCTTACGGCGCGAAGGAAGCAGGAGAAGGGCCCCTCCATCCCATCATCCCAGCCATCGCAAACGCGATTCATGATGCCGTCGGCATCCGCCTCAAGCGCATCCCTTTCACCCCTGAGCGCGTGCTATCCGCTCTGGCCGAACAGCGTGGACGGGAGGCCTAGTCATGCTGAGAATGGACGGATTCGAGTTTCACCCCGCCGCCACGGCCGAAGACGCCGTCGCGCTCTATCGTCGGCTCCCTAGCCCCATGTACATCGCCGGTGGAACAGACCTCCTGCCCAACCTAAAGCACCGCATCATTCGACCCGAGAACCTCATCGGGCTCTCTGGTGTGCTCGAGACCGGTATCACCGAAACGGAGACAGAGTGGGTCATCGGCGCCGGTACCCGGCTGACGGATCTCGCCCAGAGTGAGGCCGTGCCCGCTCTGGCCGAGGCGGCAGGCCTGGTCGCTGGACCCCAAATTCGGAACATGGGAACCATCGGCGGCAACGTGCTCCTCGACACGCGATGCCTCTACTACAACCAGACAGAGTTCTGGCGAAAGAGCCTGGGCTACTGCCTGAAGGCCGAGGGAGACTGGTGCCACGTGATCGGCGGCCCGAAGACCTGCGTCGCGGCCCAGTCCAGCGATACCGTCCCCGTCCTCTTGGCCATGAACGCGAGCATCGCGTTGCTCGGTCCGGGTGGCGCTCGCCGCTTGTCGCTCCGTGACCTCTACCAGTTCAATGGCATGGACCATCTGGCCCTCTCACCCGGCGAGCTCCTCACCCACGTCCACATCCCGAAGCCCTCCAGCCCCATGCGGGGAACCTACAAGAAGCTTCGGCGACGCGACAGCATCGACTTCCCACAGGTGGGTGTCGCCGTGGTGGCGGGCATCGAGGGCGACACCCTCACCTCACTCGAGATCGTCGTTGGCGCGGTGAACCCACAGCCCAAGCCCATACGGAAGCTGGAGGCGTTCATCGGACAGACGCTCACGGACGATACCATCGAGGCCATCGGTGACTTGGTCGAGAGACAAACTCGGCCTCAGAAGTCCATTACAGGCGATGCCGCTTGGCGTCGAACGATGGCAGGAATCTTCGCCAAGCGCGCGCTACACGAGCTGCGCGAGCGCTAGCTCCAAGGCAATGTAGCGGGGCTGGGGCGATGCCGATCAGGCAGCAACGCCGCGATGGCCGCCCAGCACTGCTCCACGGCACCCGCAGCACCCCAGTCGGCGACGGGTACGGGCGAGCCGATCCGAACCTGAACCTGACCAGGATGCATCAACAGTTGCCCAATCGGCATGACCTCGTCCGAGCCCGCGATGGCCACCGGGACAAGCCGGCACCCCTCCACGTTGGCGTACTTGCGAATGGCTTTGATGAAAGAACCGAGGCGCTGATCGCGGCTTCGAGACCCCTCCCCGTACAGCACCACCAGCTCCCCCGCCCGCATCAGATCCTGGGCCGTACGCATCGTGCCAACCGCAATCTCTGCCACTTGGCGTGGCGAGAGCTGGGCATCGCTGTGTGCAATCGCCGTCGATTGGGCCGTCTTGAGCGTTCCGATCGCCAGAGAAGCCATCCGACGAAACGGCGTTTCGTAGACCTTTGGCCCCGCCACAGCGGTCAGCCGCGCGCCCAGATCATCGGCACCCGCTTGCGAGAGAACCAGGTCCTTCAGGACGGTGTCACAGTAGGCCAGGTGGTTGCAGACAATGAGTGTGGGGCCCTGGACACTCGCGTCCCTTAGGTGGTGTGCCCCCTCGAGGGTGGAGCCACCACAGAACGATCCCAGGAATGCGCGAATGATGGCCTTAGCCAGGGGATCGGCAGGAAAGTGTGCATACGTCTGGCCGGCCGAAGCAAAGCAAGCCAAGGTCCGCTCGAGCTCGGCCTCGTCCGCCCCGTCTAGTACACGCCGAACCGCCTCTGCGGCCGCGACCTGGCGCGCTTCACCGCCGGCGACAAAGGTGCCCAGCCAGTCGGGCAGAAGGAGCCGAGCCTCTTCTTGACTCAGCGCCAAAAAGGTATCCATGTCGAGACGGTGCAGACCTTCTTCCTTCATGAATGCTACGGTCCCTCGATGAAAGTTCCTGAACCCATCTTAGCCGCAGATCAAGCGCTCTATGAACTCCTTCAGCGTGTCGCGTTCTCGCGCCACCTCAATCCGTGCAATGCACTCGCTGCACGACAAGCCTTCCAGAAAGGCGAGCGGGAGCCTCCGTTCGAGTACGTTCCCCTTGAGGATCCGGACGGAATCCGAGCCGCGCTTGATGCAGCAGAGCCTCCGCGCGATCATCCCGCAGGCCGGCTGGTCGGGCGATGTGTGGACGGCGTTCGGCTATTGGTGGACGCGCTTGACCACCGCTCTGCAGAGGCCTTCGATGCGATGAACCGAGCCGCCGACTGGTACCCGGACGCAGCACTGCTCCAGATGGAGTTTGATGCGGCGAGTTCGAACCAGCCCCTCTCCGTACCCGCGCAAGCCCTCATCGAACACTTCGAGTGGGCCTTTCGTGCGCGCGCCATGACCGACTGGATGATTGAGACCGACGAGGTCATGTCTGCGCGCGTTCTGGTCGACTGCGCGAAGCGGATCGTCCGAATCAACCCGAGATCTCGCTTTCGCGCCCAAGACCTGACCCGGCTTGTGGTGCATGAAATCGACGTTCATGCCCGACGCGCAACCAACGGCGAAGCACAACCGCTCAAGTGCTTTGTCACAGGCCTCCCCGGATCGCTGGCCACCGAAGAAGGCTTGGCGATGCTCGCAGAGGAGACATCCGATACGGCAAGCCCGGGAGTGCTCGCGCGCCAGTCGCACGTTGTTTGGGCGATCGACCAAGCACGGGTGCTCGGCTTTCGAGACCTCTATGACGCGCTGACTGAGCGTGTGGGGCCGGGACTGGCCTGGGGCATCTGCCAGCGGGTCAAGCGAGGCCTTGCCCGTCCTGGTGAGCCTGGTGTGTACGCAAAGGACAGTGTCTACCTATCTGGCCGCATGAAGGTGAAGGCATGGCTCGACGACGGGGGCAACATCGAGCACCTGTACGTGGGCAAGGTCGGGACGACCGACCCCGTGGCCGAGTGGCTCGACCAAGGCTGGGTTCGTCCCATGCCTGTTCCCGCCCTGTGGCTCGAGGGATGATCGCCTAAGCGGAGACGGCAGCGTCGAGCTGGATGAGGTCCTTCATGCTCGGGAACTCCTCCTTGAGCAGCGCTTCCACACCCATCTTCATGGTCATCACGGAGCTCGGACACGTGTTGCAGGCGCCGACGAGCCTCACGTAGATGCTGTTGTCTTCGATCTTGACCAGGCTGATGTCACCGCCGTCACCCTG
>CAZKOI010000219.1:0-6274 GCA_964554315.1 uncultured Enterobacterales bacterium
GAACCAGTGACTTCCACCGTGTGAAGGTGGCACTCTCCCACTGAGTTAATCGCCCAGTTCCCTCTCGGGACTTGCCCCCTATTGAGCTTCGCCCGGAGTTGGCAAGTTTTTCGGGGCTATCGCTCCTTCTTCTCGAGCTTGGCCTGAATCTTGGCGATCTGCTTGGCCAGCTTCTCAGCGGCCGCCGGGTCGTCCTCGCGCAGCCGCTCCACCGCGCCTCTCGCCTCGTCCTCTCGTCCCTCCCAAGCACTCGCCTCACCAAACAGACTGATGGCCTTTGGGAGGTGCTTGGTGTCTTGGTACTCATACAGCACCCCGTCGGCCCGCTTGAGCACAGCCTTCCAGGCGGCCCGACGCTTGTAGAACCGTGCGATCCAGATCTCCTTCATCGCTAGGCGCTCTCGGCTTATCTCGAGCTTCTCCTCGACCTCGGCCAAGTGCTCGCTCTCGGGAAAGCGCTTCGCGAAGCCCGTCCAGGCCGCAACCGCGTTGGCCGTGTGCGTCTGATCACGACCCACATAGCGAGACGCCTGCCGGAAGCTCGCCATGCCCACACGATAGGCCACATAGTCGAGATCAGGGTGGCGAGGGTGCATCCGCGAGAAGTCCGTGTAAGCCTGACGGGCCAGGGTCCACTCGCGCTGCTTGTAGAACACGTCACCAATGGCCAGCTCGGCCTTCACCGCCAGCGGATCGTCGCGGTGATAATTGCGGATCTTATTGAGCTGCTCGATCGACTTGGTGTACATCCCACGCCGCATGTACTTCAGGCCAAGCTCATATTGCTCGGCCACGCTCATGCGCTGACGCTTCGCCGCCGTCGTGCATGAGACCATAAAGCTGAGCACAAAAAAGAGTCGGAGCATTGGAACCTCGAGCCGAGTGCTTAACCTATGTCCCACAAACAGGTGGATTCGATTACACTTCCCGTACACTTGGTGGAGGACCCATGACCCAGCTCTCGCAGCCCAGCGCCGATGAAGTGCCGATCAGCTTCTCACAGTTTGTCATCACCTTGGTGCAGTCCACCATGGTCGCCCTCGGAGAGGTCGAGAGCCCCGACACCGGCCAGAAGCAGATGAACCTCACCCTCGCGCAAGACACCATCAACGTCCTCACGATGCTCAAGGCGAAGACGGCCGGGAACCTCAGCGAGGACGAGCAGCGACTCATCGACGGCTTGCTCCTCGAGGTCCGGACCAAGTTCCTCACTGCATCAGGAACGTATCGCCGGCGTTGACGATCGCGAACCGTGAGTTTACGGTGCGATGGCCTGCCCGATGTCTGGGCAGCTGAGACGTTTCAAGGAGATACGTAATGCTTCGATTGGCTTCAATGATGGGGCTGCTGTTTGCCATTGGCTGCAGCAGCAAGGACGATGGCTCTGACACCGGTGCGGCCGGTACTGGCGATGGCGGTGGCGACCCCACAGACGTGTGTGGAACCCCCCAAGCAACCGCAGACTTCGACGAGGTCGACTTCTACTACCGCGGCACCATCGACTTCAAGTTCACCAAGGACAAGGACGAAGAGGCCGCAATCACACTGGCGGATGCCGCGGGTGCCGATGTCGCTGGCGCCACCGAGTGGATCGGTGACACCATCCGCTTCACGCCCGGTGCTCCTCTCGCCAACGGATCCACTTACGTGGCCACGCTCACCCACTGCGCAGGCTCTGCGGACGTCAGCTTCAAGACGGGCGACCTCGGCGGTACGCTGGCCGACGGTCCAGAGTCGCTCATCGGCAAGACCTACGCCGTGGCACTCGGCGAGGCCCGCTTTGTGAAGCCTGAGGGTGTCGGCTCCCTGCTGGGTGGTCTGCTTACTCAGGACATCCTGATCGGCATCACCGACGCCAACGCGACCGAGATCAGCATGATGGGCGCACTCTCTCTTGAGGGTTCAACTGAGCAGGACACCTGCGAGCCCAGCATCGAGTTCCCCGTCGCTGCGGACTTCTCTGGTGCGCCCTTCTTCGCCATCGAGGCGGATGAGCTTGCCCTCACCGTGTCGGACTTCACCGTCGGTATCAAGGACTTCACCCTCTCAGGCGACTTCGCCTCAGACGGTAGCTACATCGGTGGCGCTGTCCTCGCCGGTCTGCTCGACGCCCGTGACCTCGTCGACGCCCTGGTGGGGGGCGGCATCCTCGAAGAGGGCAGCACGGCTTCTTCCGTGTGCGACCTGATCGGGGCGTTCAACGTCGCCTGCGAGCCCTGCTCCGATGGCGAGGTGTCTTGCCTCAGCATCCACGTCGACCAGATCATGGCTGACGAGACCGGAACCTCACTCGTCGCTCTCGACGAGTGTGACCCGGCAACCTGCGAGGGTGGCTGCGGCGAGTAATCGCCCACCCGCCTTCCAAGGCTCAAGCGCCGACCCTCGGGTCGGCGCTTTTTATTTGAGGGCCGCTAACACAGCCTGGTAGTCGGCCGGTGGCTCGCTCGACCGCTCCACGTGCTCTCCCGTGACCGGATGGCGGACGCCCAGCAAGACGGCATGCAGGAGCTGGTGATCGAGACCTCCCACCACCGAGCGCAGGTCCTCCGGGATGTGAGCCCGTGGACGATAGCTGGGCTTGGTGTAGGCCGGATCACCGAGCAACGGATGCCCTAGGTGGGAGAGGTGTACCCTCACCTGGTGGGTTCGCCCCGTCTCGAGTCGGCATCCAATCCATGTCACCCAGCCCTCGCCGCTCGGCACCTTGAACCGAAATCGCTCAATGACCTCCCAGTGAGTCACCGCTCGCTTGCCCCCGCTCACGACCGCATAGCGCTTTCGGTCCTTGGGGTGTCGAGCCAGCGGCGCATCAATCGTGCCGCGGTTCTCCTTCACGTAGCCCCAGCAGAGCGCGCGGTATTGTCGGTCGACCGAGTGCGCCGCAAACTGCGCCGTGAGCCCGTCGTAGGCCGCCTGGGTTCGAGCCACGCACATCACGCCGCTGGTGCCCTTATCGAGGCGATGCACAATGCCGGGACGATCAGGGTGGCCGCACTGAGGATCAAGCTTATTAAACAACGCGTTGACGAGCGTCCCGTCTAGGTGGCCTTTGGCCGGATGCACCACCAGCCCAGCAGGCTTGTCGACGAGGATGAGGTGCTCGTCCTCATAGAGGATGGGGACCGATATATCCTGCGCCATGAGCCGTGATTCCGGCTCCGGCGGAATCTCCACGTCGATGGACTCCCCTCCCCTCAGCTTGCGAGCGGCCTTGGCCACCACGCCATCCACCGTGACGTGACCGCCGTCAATGAGGGTGCCCACCTTGCCGCGCGAGACGCCTAGGGCATCGGCCAGCCACTTGTCCAGCCGCCCCGCTCGCGGAGGTGCGGTGAGCGTCTGTGTGCGCTCAGCCACGTTGCTGGCGGTAGAGCGTCAGGTAACCCTCGACCACATCGACCTCGTGTATCTCCAGGGCTCGAGCCAGCTCCTTCACGTAGCCACGGACGAAGGTCTCGGCCGGAAGTGCATTGAAGTCGTTGCTCTCGATGGCGTGGAGGTACCGCATGGAAATTCGGGTCTCTTCTACCAGCGCCTCGAGGGTGAGCTTGCGAAGCTCTCGAACCGCGTGCAAGAACCGACCGTCGAGGCCAAAGCGCTGCGCGATCGACACGACATCGTTGGCTGGCGGCGGAGGCTCGGGCGCGGGAGCCGGCTGCGGGGTCTGTACCACAGCAGGCGCGGGCGCGGGCGCGACCTCTGGCTCCATCTCGGTCACCGTGACCATGGGCTCGGCTCGGTCGAGCTGCTCCGTCACCTCGTTGGTCAACTCAGGGGCTGATCTCGGTGCAGAGGAAGCCTTGGGCGCCTCGGTCCGCTGTGAGGTCGGCCGCTGGCTTGCGCGTGCCACCCACTTGCGCGGCGAGGGCTGCACATTGAAGGGGTTCCCGATGTTGAGGTCGGTGGTCTTCCGCAACACATCGAGGCTCGCAATGGCCAGGGGGTCGACCAGCGCATCCTTCGCGACGTCCCACATGCCCTCCGCTCCGGTCGGCATGCCCTGCCGGGTGGCGCGCCTGTAGGCGTCGTACCGCTGGCGTCGTCCCGGGTCAGTCAGGACCGTCATGGCCTCCTTGAGCGCGCGCTCCTGCCCCTCGAGGATGGTGACATCGGCCCCCTGCCGGCGCGCCGCGCGGAGACGTCGGACCAGCTCCGCAAGCTGCTCCTGGAAGGCGGCTTGAATCGCAGCGCTCGATGCTTGCTGGTCGACGCCGAGAATTTCGTAGAAGCCTTGGGCCATTGAACCGTCCTACGCGCCGGAAATCACGGCGTTCAGTCTCTCTATTAGCCGCTCCTGATCTCCCGGCAACAAGGTCCTGGGATCCACCACCAGCGCATCGCGAGCCACGCGAGCTACAATCGCGGGCTCTCCTTGTCGGAGGGCCTCCGCCCAGCCCACCACATCGCCCCCCCGTATGGCGACGACAGCGGACGGGATGCCCTCTCCAGGCAGTGCCCCTCCCCCTGAGAAGCCGACATCGGCCTCAACCATAGCGCCAGGCACTAATGCGGCAATCTCCGAGGCCATCGCCTCACACGCCGACGCCGTCTGGCCGAGCATACGACGGACCGGCACCTCCTCTTCTCGGCCCTCACGCACCATTCGAAGGGTGGTCTCGAGCGCCGCTAGGGTCATCTTGTCGAGGCGAACGGCTCGGTACACGGGGTGCTTGCGGAGCCGCTCGACAAGATCCCTTCGGCCCACGACGAGCCCGGCTTGGGGTCCACCGAGCAGCTTGTCCCCAGAGAAGGTCACGAGATCGACCCCCTCGTCGATCGCGCGGTCCACGTGCTCGTCGAGTCCACCGGGCATCGGCGCGCCAGCCAGCGAGAGCATTCCACCCAAGAGTCCAGAGCCCAGATCTTCGACAACAGGAACGCCCGTTTCTCGGCCGAGCGCCACCAGCTCGGCCCTCGACGCACGCTCGGTGAAGCCGATCTGCTTGAAGTTCGCCGGATGCACGCGAAGGATCATCGCGGTGTTCTCGTTGATGGCTCGCGCAAAGTCGGCGGTCCGCGTTCGGTTGGTGGTGCCAACCTCAATCAATCGGGAGCCCCCCGCGCTCACGATCTCGGGCACGCGGAACGACCCGCCAATCTCCACCAGCTCGCCACGACTCACCAGCACGTCGCGCCCCTGAGCAAGCGCCGTCAAGCAAAGCATGACTGCAGCCGCGTTGTTGTTTACCGCCACTGCGGCCTCGGCACCGGTCAGCGCCATCGTATGGCCAATCACGCCGGCTAGGCGCCCTCCTCGCTCGCCCGTCTCTAGCTCCATCTCGAGGTTGGAGTAGCCGCCCGCCACCTCCGCGACCGCTTGGACCGCCTCCGGCGCCATCGGCGCCCGGCCGAGGTTGGTATGGATGACGATTCCGGTGGCATTGATGACGGGCCGGAGCCGCCCCATCCTCAGCAGCTGCGCCCGAGCATGGGCCTGACCGGCCAGGTCATCAGGGAGAGCGCCCCCCTGCCGAACGATGCTACGCGCCTCGTCCACCACCTCACGGGCTGCTCGCTTCGCCAAGGCATGAGGCAGCTTCGCGAGGCGGTCATCGCTGAGGAGACGGTTAATGCTAGGGAGCTGGGACAGAGACATGGCGTTGATTATCCCTCCGATTATCGCAAACGACCAGCCCCCTCAGGGGTAAATTGAGACCGTGAACACCATCATCTACATGCTTGCGTCGCTGATGTGCGGCACCCTCGCCATGCGTGCATGGACCAAAGACAAGCGCGATGCGCTTCGACGAAGCTTCATGCTCCTCGGATCGATCACGAGCATCTACTACGGCAGCTTCACCCTCTACCTTCTCCCGGGCTTCAAGGTCTTTGACTACGTGCATGCCGCAGCAGGCGCTTTCTTGCCCGTCGCGACCATGATGTTCTTCGACCGGCTGCTCAGAGGATCAGGCTCCAGAGGGCCCGTCCGTTCCCGCAAGATATGGGCCCTCACACCGGTGGTGGTGGCCGCCTACGTCGCCGTTCACTGGGTGTTCTATCGCGACCTGCCACGCGCCAGCCCCGCCGAGGTGGTGCTGTCGATTCTGGTCTACGGCGGCTTCGGGCTCTGCCTGTGGAAGATCTGGTCGATTCAGCGCGCGGTGGACAATGAGGTCGACAAGGCGCGGATTGCCACGCTGCTCGCGCTCCTGACCGGCGCCGTGTTCTTCACCGGTCTGGAGTCACTGGTCCGAAACCTGGGCAGCACCATCGACACGGATGCCCTTGGACTGCTCGCACGTTCCATGGTCATGCAGGGCGCCTTTCCCCCGAT
>CAZKOI010000220.1:0-6262 GCA_964554315.1 uncultured Enterobacterales bacterium
GGCGAGACCTTGACCACATCATCCACGCGGCGCTGAGAGGTCTAGATCGCGCCTGCTTGGAGTATGGCGTGAAGGCGGGCCTTATCTTGTGTCTGGCGCGGGAATTTGATGCGGAGACCAACGAAAAAATCGTTCGAAAGGCCATCCAGTATTTGGGCAAGGGTGTCGTGGGGATCGACCTCGCAGGCACGGAGACCAACACCATTGAGCTGACCGAAGCGGTGGGCCAGTATGCGGCCATGTTTGAGATGGCACGGTCTGCGGGTTTGGGGACCACGATCCATACCGGCGAGACCAAGGCCACCAGTGGGGAGGGTGTCATTGCCGTCTTGAAGCACTTAAAGCCCGACAGAATTGGGCACGGCGTTCGGGCGGCCTACTCGAAAGAGGCGACGGCGATGCTGGCCGAGACGCAGACGACGCTGGAAATTTGTCCCACGTCGAACCTCCATACACGTGCGGTATCGAGCATCGATGAGTTTGGGTTCATCTTGAATACCTTCGTTGATGCTGGGGTCCCAATCACCATCAACACCGACGGCACCTACCTCTGCGATACGCACCTCAATCGCGAGTTTGCCATCCTGGCCGAGGCCGGAGTCTTGAGTGACGAGCGACTTGAGGAGGCGCGAGTGCGCGCGTTCAGCGCCAGCTTCCTCTAGGTCCATTCAAAGGCGGCCTATCGCCCACTGGACGGCATCCTCCAGGGCGGGATCGTTGATGTGCTCGGCGGCACGTAGAGCGCCAAGCCCAGCAGGATCACCGATGTTGCCCATGGCAATCGCCGCATTTCTTCGGAGCCCGTTCGGTCCAGCACGCCGAATAGGAGAGCCAACAAACTTCGCACGAATCGCCGCATCGCTCGCTCGCAAGATCCAGTCCAAGTCGAGCCAGGCGTGATCGGAGGACGGAGCGAAGGCCTGCATCTTCTCGCCTTCTTCCTCGCTGGGGTTGTGGGGACACACCTCCTGGCACACATCACACCCAAAGACCCAACGACCCATCTTGACCTTGAGGTCGTCGGAGATGACGCCCCTGTGCTCGATGGTCAGGTATGAAATGCAACGACGAGCATCAAGCTCCCCTGGTGCGGTGAAGGCATCGGTCGGACAGCCGGTGATGCACCTCGCACACGTACCGCAGTGATCGCCTAGAGCAGCGTCCGGCGTCAGTTCAATATTGACCAGCATCGCCGCGATAAAAAAATACGAGGTCTGACCCGGAAGAATTGCCATCGCATTTTTACCGATGAATCCGAGTCCGGCTTTCTTGGCCCAAGCTCGCTCGATGATCGGACGGGAGTCAACGCCGCAGTATGTAGTCAGCCCAGGAAGAACCGTCCGAAGCTCACTGCTTAGCCGTCGGAGGCGCTTCATGATGAAGTTGTGATAGTCCCGACCCCACGCGTATCTCGATACGCGTCCGGTGAGTCCGCCGGGGTCGGGCGGTGTCGGGTGCCAGTACCTCATACCGAGGACAACGACCGAACGAATGTCAGGAAGGAGTGCTCCGGGGTCTGCACGAGGCTGTCGAGATCGCTCCATCCAGCCCATCTCACCATGTCGCCCTTCCGCTAAAAAACGATCGTAGCTTGCGATCCCCGCGGCTTCATCGACCGCGGCAAACCGAACATCGTCAAAGCCATACTTAGCGGCTGTTTCTCGGATGATCGCGCCGTGAGCTCTCTTTGTTGACATGTCAATAATCGATGAGGTTGAAATGGAGTGTTGATGCGACGTGTTCTGGGCCATTAAGGGGACGGTACCGACTATAGAGGATCAGTCCTGACTTGGAGGAATAGTGTCCGATAGCCAAATTGAAAACGTTGTGATTGCGGGCACAGGCCCAGCAGGACTTACTGCAGCGCTCTATGCCGCACGGGCAAACCTTGCCCCGCTCGTGTTCGAGGGAATGGAGCCGGGCGGCCAACTCACAACGACCACTGACGTCGAGAACTTTCCTGGGTTTCCAGAGGGGATCATGGGCCCCGAGTTGATGGAGAAGATGAAGGCCCAGGTTTCGCGATTTGGCGCACGCCTCGAGATGGATGAAATCGAAGAGGTGGACTTCACGTCGTGGCCTTACCGCTACAAGACGTCGATGGGCAGCGAAGGCCTCACCAAGACGTTGATTGTCGCAACGGGCGCGTCAGCCAAGTACCTCGGCCTAGACAACGAGCTCCGGCTGCGCGGCTACGGTGTGAGCGCTTGTGCCACTTGTGATGGTTTCTTTTTCCGAGACCAAAAGGTGGTGGTGGTCGGTGGTGGAGACTCTGCCAGCGAAGAGGCCAACTTCCTCACACGCTTTGCGTCTGAGGTGCATCTCTTTGTCCGTCGGGACACGATGAGGGCGTCCAAGATCATGGCGGACCGCGCAATCAACAACCCAAAGATCACGATGCACTGGAACACGGAGATGACGGATGTCCTGGGGGACAAGGAAGTGACGGGTGTCGCTTGGCGCAACAACGCGACAGGAGAAACCGGAGAGCTTGAGGTCCAGGGCGTATTCTTGGCGATTGGTCACACACCAAACAGTAAGGCTTTCGTACCGGCTCTCGACCATGACGCGTCAGGATATTTGGTGACCAAGCCCGGACGAACGTCCACCAACATTCCGGGAGTCTTCGCGGCGGGAGATGTGCAGGACACGTACTACAGACAGGCCGTTACGGCCGCGGGCAGCGGTTGCGCAGCTGCGCTCGAAGCGGAGCGCTGGCTCGAGGACAAGGAAGCCGGCGAATGATCCTCGTATCGCTCATCACCACCGCTGCGTTGGCGAATGTCGATCGGAGCATGCTCGATGGTCCGAGGCCATCAGAGCAGTTTTCGGTCATCAGTCTCGATGACGAAGTGGTGTTTGAGCGTCGGGATCCCGTGAAGGGGTCGGTCGCCCAAAAACCAGAGACTCGAGTGGACCTCGAGGCCGGCGGGAACTCGTCCATGGGCAACGTGGGAACCGCTGTGCTGGTGTCTCGGTTTGAGGGGGCACATCGGTGGGATTGGCACCGTCTCTCCATGAAGGGTAGGGCCGAGTTTGGGCAGTCGATCGTTGACCAGAATGGGGATGGCACGATTGACGAGGCCGAGCGTGCGGTTGGTTTTGAGCGGACGAGTCAGCACTTCGAGGTGGACGGCCGCTACGACCGATTCTTGGGGCGGTTGACCTCCACCTACCTCCTCGCTGGGTGGATGAACGATCCGTTCACGGGGTACCAACGTCGGCTCCACAGCCAGACGGGGCTTAGCCAGTTCTTGGTCGAGCGCGATGAGCATGAGGTTGTCGGTGAGGCGGGCTTCGACGTTGCCCATGAACGCTACGTTGCTGAGGTCGAACAGCGCGATGATCGTGTCTACTCCGCCCGTGGATTTGTGGGGTGGACCTTCGAGGTGTCCGACACATTTGCGCTAGACCAATCGGTTGAATCCTTTCTCAATGTAGAGGACAAGGAAGACCTCCGCGTCATCGGAGAGGTGGGGGTTTCTCTGCGTGCATCCGACCGGCTTAGCGTTCGGACCAGCTACCTGGTTGAGCATGCGACGCTTCCGATTGAGGGCTTTCGTGAGACCGACCAGACGATGGCGTTCACGCTCGTCGCCACGGTGGTCACGAAGTAGGCGAGCAAGCCTACCGGCAAGCTTGAGTCTGCGGGTACTCAGAAGCCCAGTAGCAGCCCCACTCAGAGGGCCAACCGGAGGTGCTGTAATAGCAACCAGTACGCCACGTTCCCGATGACCCGCAGGAGGGTGGCGAGGAGGTCCATCCATCGCTTCCTGCGCAGAAGTCCGAGAAGAATGCGCATGTCTCTGACTCCGTCGTGGTCTGCTTCTCCTCGACGTAGTCGCAGTTGTAGTCGTATGAGCCATCGCCACGGTTGCTGGTGTGAAAGCTCGTGTGGGTGGGATTGGCTGTCGCGCTCAAGTCGTAGCAGTCACTTGAGAGGGAAGAGGTGAAGTCGCCAGAGGCGGCACATGCACAGATGCTGACGGTGGACCCGTAGCCGTCAGCATCGAGGTCTTGGTACCAAGTCGTGCAGCCGGACGCACCTTCCTCATCGACGAAGCCGTCACAGTTGTTGTCGGACCCATCACAGACCTCCTCACCCCCGGGGTAGGAGTCGCTGTCCGTGTCGTTGCAGTCAGAGCTGTCCAAGACGTACCCGTCAGGCATGTCACAGGCCTCGATGGCGGACAAAATGCTGCCGTAGCCGTCGCCGTCAAGGTCCGCGTAATAGCGGGTACCGTCGACGACGTCGTCATCGATTTCTCCCGAACAGTCATTGTCGATGCCATCGCAGACCTCGATGGCGAAAGGGTGTACGTCTGGGTCATCATCGTCGCAGTCGCCGACGTTCTCTGTGTAGCCGTCGCCATCGTCGTCGAACGAATCCGTGCCCTCGTCGATGTCGCCATCACAGTCGTCATCTTCACCGTTCTCGTACTCAAAAGCTTCGGGATGGACATCTTCATCCGTGTCATCACAGTCGCCGTCTTCCTCGGTGTAGCCGTCTCCGTCGTTGTCGATCTCGTCCGAGGACTGGACTCGTAGGCTGCCACGAGCCTCTCCAACATTGCCTTCGGAGTCTATGGCCGAAAACAAGATGGTGTGGTTACCGGGGTCGACCGACGCCTCACAAAAGGCATACCCGACGGTGTCCTCTGCTGATGAGATGAAGGGCAGGGTGGTGCAGATGCGGCGGATGAGCTCGTCCTCGTCATCAATGATGTCGACATGCACCGTGACAATGCTCGGGGAGTCTTGCAGGTCCTCGACTTGAGCCTCGAACGGAAACAACTCGCCTTCATCCCAAGGTGAGTCCGACCCGCTGGGATGGGGGGCCAGGATGGTGACCTTGGGCTCTTGGCGAATGTCGTTGGAGCCTTCTCCAACCGTGATTGCCACGGTGTCGGATGCACTCTTTCCTCCGCCATCGACGACGCGCAGGGTGACGGTGTGAACCAAGCCTGGAGTGAGGGCCGCCGTCGAGAACTGGGTGTAGCCATCCACGTCCGCCAACGACTCATCGGTGAGAAGGCCGTCCTGGTCGGTGTCCCACGTGACGACAAGCTCTTCGTTAGGTGTCTGGGAGTCTTTGACCAGACCCTTGAATTCGATAACCTCGCCGGCTGCATAGACCTTCCCGTCCGTTGGGCTCGTGATCGTGGCCGCGGGCGGTGTGTTGCGGACGGCGATGGTCTTGTCCGATGAACAGCCTGCGAAGGCAAGGACTGAGACAAATACGGTGCGGGTCATGACGGGAGTCCTCCAGCCTTTAAAGCCAGTGTAGGCAAACTTTGACCGACAGGGAATGGAGACTTGTCACTCCGCAGCCTCGGGCGGTCTCTCAAGCCAAGCAGGAAGCCCGGGAGGGTCAAAACCATCTCCGTCCTTGTCGACCCAAACGGGGTTGGTGAGCGCGAACGGATGGATTGGGAACGTCCGAGGTATAGGAGCCCCACCAGTCGCGAATGAGGACAGGTCAAACGGTCCTATGCTGAGCTCGCCGATGGCGCCGTTGACGATATCTTGGAGCTGGATTGGCATGATGTCGACCGGCGTAAACATGGGCGAGAGATCGTCTTCACCGAGCGCGATCACCACATACCAGCTGTCGACCTCGGGCGTCAGTGTGACCTTGGTGGCGAGGTCGACCAACGCATCGTGGTCGGGTTCAAGGTCCCACTCGTGTATGAGGGTGCCGTTCTCGTAGAGTTCGACGCGGTCGACCGCGAACCAAGAGGGGCTCTGAACCTCGACGTAGAGGTCGACCGCGTCACCGTCAACGACCGTCGAGCCCGGTCCGTTGGCCCACTCGTTGATACCAAACCTCACAAACGGTCCGTATGAGGCGACCACGCGGCCCTGCTTGACCGCCTCAGCGATGGCAGCGGGTGTGATCTCAGCAGGGTCATCCGTGTCGACATTGACGTAGTTTCTCGGGCAGCCGGCCTCGGTGGAGGTCTTTGAGTGAGTGTCCGAGTTTCCGAGAGCGGTGACGCGATACCCTAAGTTCAGAATGGTGAACCAGTCGTCGAGCGGGCCCGGCAGCTCGTCGCTGATGAACGATTCTCCTCGTTCGAGCGCATCCTGCTCAGACATCGTACGCGAGAGCAGGTCATAAGTGCTGACGGACCCCTCAAGGTCGTAGAGGGCCGCGGTCTCGTCGGTCGTGGCGGACCGAATGTTCTCAAAACGCTTGGCGTTGAGAATCTCCATGGCGTCGAACTCCATCGTGAAGAGGCTCTCCTCGATGAGTGGGTTG
>CAZKOI010000221.1:0-6250 GCA_964554315.1 uncultured Enterobacterales bacterium
CAGCCATTGGTTCTTCGTCCCTTGCTCGTGCAGGTTGAACCAGTGGCGGGCCATTGCACCGATCACGGATATGGCCACCAGAACGGCCCAGCCTTCCGTCGAGCCGTAGGTGAAGGGGAAGTGATTGCTCACCATGATGAACAGCACGGGAAGCGTCAGGTAGTTGTTGTGCAGCGAGCGCAGGGCTCCTGCCGCGCCCTTGGAGGTGTCCGGTGTCTTGCCTTCAAGCATGGCATCCACCATTACACGCTGGTTGGGGATGATGTTGAAGAAGACGTTGGCGGCCATGATGGTGCCAATGACAGCGCCGACATGGATGTAGGCTGCCCGCGCTGACAGCACGTGGGTGAGGGCGTAGGCCAGGCCCGTGAGCAACGAGACGCCCACCACGGCGACGACCTTCGGGCGCCGCCACAAGGTCTTGACCAAGAGGTCGTAGACGACCCAGCCGCCGACGATGGTGCCCATCCCAATGGCCACCGCCTGCCCCGTGGTGAGGTCGGCCACAGCCGGGTCGACCATGTAGGCACGGGCCTGTCCCCAGTAGATGAGGGCGAGCATGGCCATTCCGGAGATCCAGGTCAGGTAGGCCTCCCACTTGAACCAGTGGAGTGTGGTGGGGAGCTTCTCCGGGGCCCCGTCATACTTGGTCGTGCGGTAGAATGCCCCGCCGTGGACCATCCAGACCACGCCCTTCACCGCGGGGCCGCTATCTTGGTCGTTGTCGGGCGGGCGGATGCTGTTGTTCAGAAAGATGAAGTAAAACGAGGTTCCAATCCACGCCGCGCCCGTGAGGATGTGTGCCCATCGCGCGAGCAGGTGCAGCCAGTTGACGGTGTAGGCGTCGAACAATCAGCCCTCCAGGTTGGATGTGTCAGGATACAAACACGCCCGCAGTCGAGCAACTCTCTCTTGAGGTAGGGTTTCACTATGCTTCATCCGATCAACCCAAAAAACGCCCCCTCATTCCGCATTCGAAGCGAGCAGGTGCTCACCGATCAAGGACTCATGGCGGCCACGCTGACCGTGACCGACGGGGCACTGTCCGCCATCGAGCAGGGTGGGGGCGCGGCCGATATCGATCTGGGCGAGATGCTCTTAATGGCGGGCCTTGTTGACGCCCACGTTCACATCAACGAGCCGGGTCGGACCGAATGGGAGGGGTTTGAGACGGCCACGCGCGCGGCGTCAAGAGGGGGCGTGAGCGTGCTCGCGGACATGCCCCTGAACAGCATGCCGGTCACCACCTCACGCGATGCTCTGGCGTCGAAGATCGCGGCCGCCAGCGGAAAGCTCTGGGTCGACTGTGCGCTGTGGGGAGGGCTGGTGCCCGACAATGTCGATGCCCTCTCGGGGATGGTCTCGGACGGCGTTGCGGGCTTCAAGGCGTTTCTGTGTCACTCGGGGATCGATGAATTCCCCGCCGTCGAGCGGCGGGACTTGGAGCGCGCGATGCCTCTGCTTCGTGGCCTTGGTGTTCCGCTCCTCTTCCACGCAGAGCTCGAGGCAGAGACGCCGCCGGACGTGAGTCGCTATGAACTGAGCGACTACCTCCGGTGGCTTCATGCGCGACCGCGCGAGTGGGAGGATCGGGCCGTTGAGATGGTCATTGAGCTGGTCGAGCAGACGGGTTGTCCGGCACACATTGTGCACCTATCGAGTGCAACAGCGCTGCCCATGATTCGAGCGGCGAAGGCGCGCGGGCTACCGCTCACGGTGGAGACGTGCCCACACTATCTCTGTCTCGTCGCGGAGGACGTGCCCCATGGCGCGACCGAATTCAAGTGCGCGCCGCCTATTCGAGGCTCGGAGAACCGAGAGGCGCTCTGGGCGGGTCTCGCCGAGGGCGTCATCGATCAGGTCGTCACCGACCACAGCCCGTGTGTACCCAGCCTCAAGCTACCCGAGACCGGTGACTTCGAGAACGCCTGGGGTGGGATTGCCTCACTCCAACTTGGCCTCGCCAGTGTTTGGTCCGAGGCGGGTCGGCGGGGGTTCAACGTTCGAGATGTCGCGGGGTGGATGAGCCAGGCCCCCGCATCCCTCCTCGGCATGGCCGGTCGCTGCGGCACCATTCGTGAGGGAGCGCGGGCCGACCTGGTGGCGTGGAGTCCGAGTGAGCGCTTTGAGGTGCTGGCCGCTGATCTGCTCCAGCGCCACCCACTTACGCCATACTTGGGCAAGACCTTGTACGGTACCGTCGCTCATACGTGGGTTCGCGGGCACCACGTGCTCCAAAACGGCGTGCCTTCAGCCTCACCCTGTGGCAGCATACTGCTCCGGAAGAACAACCATGAGTAAGCAACCCGAAGCTCCAGCCGCCTTTGCCGGCATGGTCGACCTTGCCCGCGCCGACATCGGGGGGCAGGCCCTCGCCTGTTCCGATGACTTCTTTGCCGGCATGGACCACCTCGTTCGTCCTGAGCCCGCCGTGTTCGATCCGGACGCCTACACCGAGCGCGGGAAGCTCATGGATGGGTGGGAGAGTCGTCGTAAGCGCGTCCCGGGCCACGACTGGTGCATCGTCAAGCTCGGTGTACCGGGTGTGGTGCGCGGAGTGGATATCGACACCGCCCACTTTCTCGGCAACCACCCCCCCTACGCTAGCGTCGAGGCGACCCGAATGCCGAACGAGGCGTCGGTCGAGCAGCTCCAAGACGAGGCGGTGTGGACTGAGGTCGTACCACCGATGCCGCTGCAGCGCGGCAGCCACAACCTGCAGGCGGTAGCCATCGTGGGCGAGTGGTCCCACGTGCGCTTGCGGATCTACCCCGATGGCGGGGTGGCCCGCCTACGCATCTGGGGCGAGCCAAAGCCGGCCCGTGAAGAGGGGGCAGAGATTGACCTCGCGTGCATCCAGCAGGGGGGGCAGGCCCTCGCCTGCAGCGACATGTTCTTCTCGCCCATGAACAACCTCATCCTGCCTCGGCCTGCAGAGGACATGGGCGGCGGCTGGGAGACGAGGCGCAGCCGCCCGCCCGGAGACGACTGGATTATCGTCAAGCTTGGTGCCCCGGGGCGCGTCTCGCAGGTCGTCTTTGACACCAAGCACTTTAAAGGAAACTTCCCCGACACCATTGCACTCGATGGACTCTATTGGCCTGATGCACCGCTTCCAGCGCTCGTCGACACGGACTCGTGGGCCGAGATCGTGCCACGGTTTGAGGCCTCTGCCGACAACGCTCATCTCAAGTCGGTGAGCGATGCGGGTCCATGGACGCACGTGCGGATGCGCATCTATCCAGACGGTGGAGTGAGTCGGCTGCGGGTCTACGGTACACCGGTCGATGATGCGCCGGTCGATGCACGGCTGGCGGCGCTCAATGCCATGGATGCCAGCGCAGCGGCCGCGGCCCTGATGAGGTGCTGTGGGAGTCGAAGGTGGGCGGACCAGATGACCGCCCAGCGTCCGTTTCAGAGCTGGGCGCAGGTGCACGGACTCGCGGAGTGGACGTGGTGGCGGCTCGACGAGCGTGACTGGCGTGAGGCCTTCACTCACCATCCCCGTATCGGGGCCGATCCCGAGAAGCTGGCCGAGCGCTTTGCTGAGACGGCCCGTTGGAGCGGAGATGAGCAGGCCGGAATGGCAACTGCGGGTGACGCCGTCATTCAGGCGCTCGCCGAGGGAAACATCGCCTACGAGGAGCGGTTTGGGTACATCTTCATCGTGTGTGCGAGCGGCCTCTCGGCCGACCAGATGCTGGCTAAGCTGGACCAGCGTATGCCGCATACCCCGGAGAACGAGATTCGAATCGCTGCCGGTGAGCAGGCGAAAATTACGGCCTTGCGCCTCGATAAATGGGAGCCAGAGTGAGCAATCCACTGACCACACACGTCCTCGACACCGCGAGCGGGCGACCGGCCGCGGGGCTCAAGATTCGACTCGAGAAGTCCCTAGCAGGGGACTTTAAGCTCGTCGGTGAGGGGACCACCAATCAAGACGGTCGACTCGACGCGCCGCTGTTGAGTGCTGAACAGTGGGGAGCGGGTGTCTATCGAATTCGGTTTGAGACCGGCGCCTATTTTGCCAACAGCGGTGCGGTGTGCTTTTACCCCTATGTGGAGGTGGTCTTCGAGGTTCGAGCGCCGGATGAGCACCACCATGTGCCGCTCTTGCTGAGCCCTTACGGCTTCTCGACCTACCGGGGCAGCTGAGGATGTATCAGGCCTTCCTGTCGGATGAATTGATCCAGCACCTGGCGGACATCTCAGCGCCGGTACCCGGCGTGCCCGGACTCAAGGTGAACCCAAGCCTGCTTGAGGCGTTCCCGGATATCGAGGCACCTGAGATACTGGCCGCTGTGGTCGAGGTCTATCAGGCGGTTCAGGGTGACCTAGCCGATGTGCTGGAGCAGCGAGAAAAGGACCGCCGGTTTGTCGACCACCACCTCCTGACGAGAGGGGCCGGCGACCTCATCGGTGCTCGCGACGAGACCGGTCGGATGGTCATTGGGCCCAGCGCAGAGCGGGTCACCATGCGCCCGGTGACGGTCCCGGACTTCATGAAGGGTCCGCAGATCACGCTCTTTGGCCCGCCGGACGACCCCAAGATGAGCATCAACGCCATGAATGCGCTCCACCGTCAGCTTCCTGGTGAGGATCCGATTGTGGCGAGGCTGGTGGCCGATTCGGGCCACGTGCCGCGCTGGGGTGCGGACTCTGAAGACTCTAAGACGCCCATGGCGCATGACCTCCGGATGGCCTCGCGCAACCTGAAGGGGTGCTTCGACCGCACACTCACCTATGACGATCCGAAGAACGGCAAGCACTACGCGCTGGCCGACGAAGGGCTTGCCCTGCCGGTCAAGCGAATTCCGGGGCTCGCGCTACCGGACGGCGACCACCTGTACGGAGGAGAGCCTCTGCCGCTTCACCTGGTCGAGCTGGTCCAGCACATCTGGATCAACCGAACCTGCGAAGAAGCAAGGGTGATCTACTTCCCGAAGCTGGAGAACGAGGAAGAAGCAGCCTACCTCGCGACCGCCATCGGCGCGGCGGAGCGTGCCGTCAAGGCGCGCTACCCGGACTACCCGCTCCAGACGGTGCGGGTGATCCTGGTGTTCGAAAACCCACGAGCAATCTTCAGGATTCGTGAGATGGGCGAGGCGCTGTACCCTTACTTTCTTGGTGGCTCGCTGGGCTGGCACGACTTCCTGGCCTCGACCGCACGGCTGTTCAGGCACGACCCGGACTACCGCATACCGGTCAAAGCCGATCCGGACATTGTCATCCGCAACATCCGGGAGTCGCACGCCATCTTGGTTCGTGATCTCGGTGAGTCAGGGGCGCTCAAGATCGGCGGGATGTACGGCATTCTCTACCAGTCGGGAGACATCGAGAGCTTTGCGGCCTGCATGGTCGGCTACATCCGCGACGTGATTACCCAGCTCAAGCGCGGTCTCGACGGCTTCTGGGTCGCGCACCCGGACTTTGTGCGCATCGGCATTGCTCTGGTGGAGGCCTGGGAGCAGCAGCAGGCCCATCCTGACGATACGGTCCTCCATGATCTCGTCCGAGCGCTGGTGCCCATTGAGTCCGAGCATGGTCCGCTCTTGGCCTTTATCGACGGCCCGGATGTGGCGGGGCTCGACGAGTCGGATCCGCAGTACCTCCGGGCTGTCTTGGCATCGGAGCTAGGGGTGAGTCCGGTCATCGCGAACGATGATCCCGAGGAGGTTCGCTACAACGTCTTTCAGGCCCTCCAGTATCTGGCCGACTGGCTCCGAGGCAACGGCTGCGTGGCGCTCCCTGCGAAGCTAAAGCTCGGACAAAAGCCGGTGTTTGTGCGGGTCATGGACGATCTGGCCACCACCGAGCGGAGCCGCTGGGAGGTCTGGGCGGAGATTGCCCACGGGCGGGTAAGCCGGGAGCTCTTCGAGCAGATCTTGGCCGAAGAGGTGGCGTTCATTCGCAGTGGCGCGGAGACCTCGACCAAACGAACCGAGGTCAAGTGGGAAGGCGAGGCGGCTCGCTGGTACCCGCTGGCCATTGAGCTCTTGCGGACACTCATGACCGATCCAGACCCGCCCGAGTTCGTGACGGAGCTGCTGATGCAGTACACCTTCGCCGGAATTCGGCAGACGGTCAGGTCTTTATGATGAACGCGAGTGCGTAGAAGTCAGGCCGGTTGTCAAAGGCCTCGCCGGATCCTGCCGAGCCGATGCTGATCCCGGTGGTGGCCGTCGTGGTCCCTTCGCCCGCGCCCCACTCGTCGCTGTAGATCTCCGCTCCCGACAACCACCATCGACCC
>CAZKOI010000222.1:0-6227 GCA_964554315.1 uncultured Enterobacterales bacterium
AAGGCTGCTGAGGTCGCTACCGTGCTCCGTCCCATAGCCGCACGCTACCACGCCATTCGGGGACTGGCTGAGCACATTTTGTAGCCGAACCGGCTAACCTCCTTGGCATGATCAAGTACCTAGGCTCCAAGCGTCTCCTGACCCGAGCGATTGCGGCGGCGATGAGTGACCTTGAGCCGGGCTCTGCCGTGCTCGATGTCTTCAGCGGTACCAGCCGAGTGGGTCAGGCCTTGAAACAGCGCGGCCTGCACGTCACGGCAAACGACCACAACGCCTACGCGTTTACCATCGCCCAGTGCTACATCGAGGCCGACCGAGAGGAATGGACGGAGCAAGCCACGGCGCTCATCGAGGACCTCAACAACGTACCGCCAAAGGCCGCCTGGTTTACCGAGACCTACTGCAAGGCCGCACGCTTCTTCCACCCAACAAATGGGGCTCGGATAGACAGCATTCGGGACCGTATCGAAGCATTGCAACTGGACTCAACACTGCGTGCGATAGCGCTCGTTTCGTTGATGGAGGCGGCCGATCGAGTCGACAGCACAACCGGGGTTCAGATGGCCTACCTAAAGTCGTGGGCCCCCCGCGCCCTGAAGCCGCTCGAGCTACGCGTCCCCAACCTTTTACCCGGTGACGGAGTGGCCACGTGTAGGGATGCTCTGGCGGCGACATCATCGTTTGATGGTGCCGCGGCATACCTCGACCCCCCCTACAACCAGCACAGCTACCGCTCGAACTACCACATCTGGGAGACGCTGGTGCGCTGGGACAAGCCCGAAGTCTACGGCGTTGCCCAAAAGCGCATCGACTGCAGGACCATCAAGAGCGAATTCAACTCAAAGCGAAAGATCAAAGAAGCTTTTCAGGAGGTGATTCAGGCCCTCCGTGTCGAACGCACGGTGGTCTCTTTCAACAATGAGGGGTACCTCGACCGCCACGAGCTGGAGACCATGCTCGGTACCTTGGGGCACGTTGAGACGATTGCGATGGACTACAAGCGCTACGTTGGAGCCCAGATTGGAATCCACAGCCCCCAAGGGGAGAAAGTCGGAAAAGTAAGCCACCTGAGGAACAAAGAGCTTCTCTTCGTGGTTGATCACGATCGAGAACGTGCGGCGCGAGCGGCAAGGACCGTCTTATCGGCCACGTGATGAACTTTCGTGTAGGATGACCGAATGATGACCAACCTCCTCGCTCTCGCCTTTCTCACGTCCCCCGCTACAGCGGGAGACTTCTTGCTGTCTGCCACACCCGACCGCGTTCCCTCCGGTCGAGACGTCGGCGGCTTGAACTGGGTCCGTGTCTTCAACAACCTGGACGACGGCGGCTGGTGGATGACGCACCACTTCGAGATGGCAGGCGTTCCCGGGTACAACGTTGCACCGATGACGGAGGGCCTTGAGCTGGACATGAGCTCACGGGTTCGTCTCGCTGAGTACGCGAACCAAAAAGACCACGGCATCGAGCGTTGCCCCGATGGGTCGTTCTTGCACGTCTACTCACTCAACTTCACCAACGACGGTGCTCGCGCCGCTCGCTACAGCGAAGACTGGGAAATGCAGGCCCACGGCTCGGTTG
Organism: uncultured Enterobacterales bacterium; assembly: GCA_964554315.1. Taxonomy (GTDB): domain Bacteria; phylum Myxococcota_A; class UBA796; order UBA796; family UBA796; genus UBA796. Next base: position 1,582 of record CAZKOI010000222.1, read on the forward strand.
AAGAAGGGGTTGATGCAAGAGCCCACAACGACATGCCGGTCATTTGTTCGGAGCACCTTCAGGGCGTGGCATTCACCAATCACTCTGACTTCAGCGCGACGCTCTTCGAGATTGGGCCGGACGCGACGGTGGTGGGCACCCACGAGCTGGATGTCGGCGGTCACATCTCCGGCGGAGCCTTCAAGTATGACGCAGGCTCGGACCGCTTCCTCATGACAGCCAACGGCGAGCCTGGACTCGAAGCCATTTGGATCAGTCGTGATTTTGAGGTGGACGAGCGCGTCTCCTTCGTGCCGATCCCCTCTCTCGAACGCCACTACTGGCCCCAAGCGCTCATGCGCGTTGGCGACTACTGGCTGCTTGCATTCCTCGGCGTCGAGTACATGGGGCAGTACCTCGCTGACGACGGGGATGTGTATGTCGCCGTGCTCAACGATGACTTCGAGACCGTGGACAGCATGAAGGTCAGCAACAACGACGATGGGTCCGGCTTGGGTTCCGCACGCCCGTCCTTTGCCCGCCACATGGACCAGCTCTTGGTCGCCTGGGACAAGGGCTTCCAGCCATACGTCAGCGTTGTGACGCTCGACCTCGTGGCATTTGGTCTGGATGAGGATGACAGTGGGTTCGTGCCACCTGAGGAGTCCGATGCTGACGAGGACGGCAGCCCCTGCCTCGGTGATACCGCCGATGACGACACTGTATCCGCATCTTCGGGCACCGATGATGACGGGGCCAGTTCGACGACAACAGGTCTGACGGGCGACACCGCCGACGAGTTCGATGAGCCGGCGGGAGACGAGGGAATGAAGGAGGACCCCTGTGACGAGGGCTGCGGGTGTGCACACACGCCAAACCGCTGGAGCGCATCCTGGCTCTTCTTGGTCGGCCTCGTCGCGCTCGTACGCCGCCGGGCTTGATCAGTCCGCGGAGTCGAAGAAGTACGTGTTGTCCGACTCGTCGGACTCTGCCACCATGTCATAGCTATCGACCATCGCCCAGGCGCTGCACCCATCGCAGGCGCTGGGCACGGACAGCGTCGCGTAGTGGACCTCATCCGGTAGCAGACCGCCTTCATACAGCACATAGTCATCGCCGTCGGCGTATAGATCCGGCTCTGCCGACTCGGGTACATCATGCCAGATGTCAATGTAGAACCGCTCCGCTACGCCGGTGCCCGAGTTCGCTACGTCCACCCAGTACTCGGTGACGCCGTCTTCAGAGAACCCACCGACGTAGGTGATGAGGAGGTTGGCTTCTCCGCCCGAACCTACCGTCCCTCCGCCTGCACCGCCCGCCGAGAATTCATCGGTCGCGCCCTCGACGAGATTGTTTTCTTCATCGGACTCGACCACGGACTCCATTGAGTCCAGCAAGAGCGCGAAATCATGTCGGTCTGCGGTAGTGCTCGCGGAGAAGGTGACGGACGCCGACTCGTCGGGTCCTATGTACTCAATCATGTGGTACCAATCCGGCCAGTCGCCGTAGGTTGGTACAAAGTCCTGGTCAACGAAGAGATCCAGCCAGACGCCGTAGACTGGGGCTGAAGAAGCGTTGTGAACGCTCGCGGAAACCTCAAACGTTCCATCGTCAATGCTCCCGCTGACCCAGTCGAAGAGCAGGTCACCGCTCGCGATGGTCGCCTCATCGACGACCTCAACGCTAATCGGCTCGGAGGAAACGCCTTCCCACTCTACCCGCGCGGATGTGGTGCCGCTTCCCACGCCCTCCAGCATCCCACCGCCCTCGAACTGGGCGACCTCACCGTCACCTATGATCCATCGAACCTGAGACGTGGCGTCGGCGCTGCTCCCATCCGAAAACGTCGCGTTGGCCTTGAGCTGGAGCGCCTGGCCAACCGCGAGCGTCACGCTGGCCTGGGCAACCGAGAGCCTCACGAGGCCCGCATCGGTGACGATGATTCGGGCCGGTGCGGACCGAACACCGTCCAGTGCGGCTTCGACCACCGCACTCCCGGCGGTCACCCCCTGCAACACGCCTTCCTCATTGAGATCATTACTGACCGACGCCACGGATGCGTTGGTACTCGACCAGTCCACGACGTCGGTTAGGTCCAACGTCTGACGATCGGCGTTCAGCCCGAGGGCCTCGAGCTGAATCGCTGACCCCACCGGAACGACGACATCCTCGGGCGTCACCAGAATCCCAAGGACATCACCCGCCCCCGGGGTGGTGCCGACACGCTTGGTGCTGCCGTCAGCGCCGTCAATGCCCGTGCCGCAAGCACAGGCCAGAAAGAGGGCGATCAGTCGCAGATGGTCCATGGCACCATCATAGTGACTAGTGACGCTCGATGTCGTCACCAATCACGTCGAGGAGCGCGCCGTAGGCCAAGAACGGGTTCTCGGATCCACCCGTCTCTCTGCGGCTGGTGTTGTGGTAGGGAATCCAGGCAAAGTCTGGGTGGTCCTTCTCGTTCTTCCACTCGCCGTCGACGACCGAGCCATCGTCCGCTGTCTTGATGGAGTACTTGTACGTCTCCGTGAAGTTGCGTGGCTCGGCGCCATCGATGTGAGTCTCGTCCACCCCGTCGGTCGTCAGGGTGATCGTGGTGGTCACATCAAACGTCTTCGAGTACGCCACAACCGTCACGAGGTCCTTGAACTGCGAGAAGCGCTCGGGTCCCACGCCCTCGATGCTTTCGAGATCATCGACGCTCTGGAAGGCACCGTAGTAGAAGCGGTGGTCGACGATTCGCTCCGCGATGGCATCACCAATGCCGGGGAGCGCAGCGAGCTCGGACTTGCTTGCCGTGTTGACGTTCACCAAGCTGGCCACGCCCGGGTCGGTGGTGTCCTTCACGTCCATCTTGTAGCCATAGGCCGGAAAGTTCCACACGGCCTCAGTGGCTGTGGTGTCGAAGACCATGGGCACGCCAAGCTCATCGATAAAGAACGAAATCAGCTTGTGGAACGCCTTCGGGCTGAGGTCGGAGACATCGTCGTCCTCATCGTTATAGCGCTCGCCGTAGAACTGACTCTGGACACCGTAGTGAGACTCGGTCAGCAGGCCCTTTTGGTCTGCAGTCGTGAACTCAATCTCCACGCCGCCGTGGTCAAAGGTCACCGACTCACGAGGCTCGTTGGTCAGGATCGCCGCGGCAGCCCAACCGTTACAGTGTCCCCACCAGCTCTCGCCCGCCGGGTTGTAGGAGTTGAGAATCTCCCAGGCTGAGATGAGGAATGGGTTCGGGTAGGTGTTTCCCTCGAGGTACTGAGCGACGGCATACTTGTCCATCGGCGAGAGCTTGTTGAGGTCGTAGGTCCACCCCTCGACGGCCTCTTCTCCCTCGCCCTCTGCGGCCTTCGTGATCTTTCCATCCGCGATGGTCACCTTGCCGCCATCGAGATCCTCCAGGAGACCGTCGTAGAAACCCTTGAGAATGTCGACCAGCTCATTTTGCTTCTCGCGGTACGTCTCGATGGTGCTCTCTCTGTCCTCGTCGTCATCCTTCATCTTTCGAAGCTCAGCCGACAGCTCATCCATCTCCTTCTTGATGGGATCGACTTGGTCTCGAATCTCGCCCGAGAAGGTCGGCCGACCATCGTAGCCCCAAATCAAGAGCCCCTTGCGAAGCGACCACCACGAGCCTGCCCACGGCTTGTAGGCCTGACCAACCTCAGCCTCGATGTTGCCTTGAGTGAAGGTCTCGAGGTCGAGCTTGAGTGCAGCGTCGATATCGATCGACGTACGAAGAGCCTCGCGGTAGTCGAACTCCTCGTCATCGGGCCGGGCTGTTCCAGCCACCGAGGAGAACCGAAGCGCATCGACATCATCCGTGGAGAGCATCCGAATGTCGACGTTACCGCTGGTGGTCCAAGTCGGCCAAGGCTGTCCTGCCTCGTACCGGCTGACCACCATACCGCCGCCCATTTCGTCCGAATAGAAGACGTCGGTGGTTGTGTCGTCAACCTTCACCGAGTTGATCTCTGCGCCGTTCTCAAGGTTACGAACATCATCGCCCCAGCGAGCCGAGAATGGCGCAAGGTAGGTGGGCGCCTTGGTCAACATGGACTGGCTGAGGGTGGACCAAGACCGGTCGAGGTCGCTTGCGCTGTAGGCGCGCTCCTCGCGCTCGCCATCAACATTGATGAAGGTCACGAGGCCGACCATACGGTCGCGATCCTCGCGAAACACCATGTAGACCACCGGGTCGGCCTCCAGCATGGCTGCGTCTGTGTTCAGACCGGCATCCAGCGTGGCCTTGATGACCGCGAGTGGAGCCACGCCCGTGTCCGTGGCGGCGAACCTGAACAGCTCATCGTCAGCGTCAGGCACAAGCGCTGACTCGATGACCTGGTAGGTCCAGATCACATCCTCCGACCAACTCTCTCCAAATGTCGGAACCGCAGCACCACCAAACGCCGCGTCGAGATCGACCGGGTTCTCTTCCGTCTTCACGGCTGTTCGCCGATACGATGTCGCCAAGTGGAACATCTCACCCTTGGACCACTCCATGGTGACTGGAGTGCCGTCTTCGGGCGCATTGACCTTGTCGTCGCCGCAAGCGGAGAGCGTCGTGGTGAGAGCAGCGATGGTGAGAAAGCTGTTGTAGCGATTCATTTCTTTGCCTTGGGGGGAGTCGATGTGTCGAGCGCTGGCGCCCGCGGGGGGTGAACGGACCA
>CAZKOI010000223.1:0-6213 GCA_964554315.1 uncultured Enterobacterales bacterium
TTGTAGGCATTGATCCAGAAGGCCATGCGCTCGCCAGCGTCTTCGGGCTCAGCGGCTCCGCTCAGGTGAGCCGCAGCCTTGTCCGCAAGGCCGCTCGCCTGAAGGCCCACATAGTCCATCTGACCCGAATCTCGGCGGTGGGCGTCAAGCACCTGCTGCCACTCTGCGCTCGCGAGTGCGGGTCCGACAATCAGCCACCACGCTGTGGTCATTGCGTCTCCGGGGCCTAAGTCTAGAGCGAGCGCCGACGGCGCCATCGCCATAGCATAGCATCCGATTGGCACCTGAGCGGACGGTGCTCCGAGCGAATCAACGCTCCCGCCCGCGACTGCCGTAAGAAACCGGTGTTAACGCTCGACAAAACCGGATTAGACTATACGAACCACGTCCCCCCAAACGCATCTGAAGAGGTCTTGGCTCCATGAATGAGTGGGTCGATAATCCGGTGATCCTGTGTGTTGATGATGAGGCGTCCGTGCTTGAGGCTGTGCGGACACAATTGAAGGATCACTTCCAAGGCAAGGTCGATATTGAGGTTGCAACCTCGGGTGCCGAAGCGCTCGAGATTGTCGAGGATTTGGTTGAAGACGGCATCGACCTCTGGGTCGTGCTCTGTGACGAGATCATGCCACAGCAGCGTGGGCATGAAGTGTTGGCGGAGATTCACCAACTCTCCCCTCAAACGCGCACGGTTCTGCTCACGGGCCAGACCGAGCTTGAGGCCGTGACCGAGTCGGTCAACAACGCCAACCTCTTCCACTTCATCGCGAAGCCATGGGAGAAGATGGACCTCATCATGACGGTGGATCGGGCGGTCGAGAGCCTCTTGGCCGACCAAGAGCGAACACGCAGAACCGAAGTGTTCCACCGCTTCGTGCCATCGGGCTTCCTGAACGTCCTGGGCGTTCAAGACCCCATCAATGCCCGAGTCAACCTCGGCATGATGCAGAACCTCGCCGTTCTGTTTACCGACATCCGTCAGTTCACCACGCTCTCGGAGTCCCAGAGTCCACAGCGGGTCTTTCAGTCGCTCAACAACATCTTTGACGTCATGGTCCCCATCATCACGAAGAACCGCGGCGTCGTGGACAAGTTCATCGGTGATGCGGTGATGGCGCTCTTCGAGAGCTCCGAAGATGCGATACAAGCCGGCATTGAGATCGTGGAAAAAGTCGTCCAGACCCCTACGCCCATGGGCCTCCTGAATGTCGGCGTGGGCATCAACAGCGGCGACCTCATTCTGGGAACCGTCGGCAACGTTAATCGCATCCAGACCACGGTCATCGGCGACGTGGTCAATGTTGCAGCACGCATCGAGGCCATGACCAAGGAGGTTCGCTGCCCGCTCCTGATTAGCAGCATAGCCGCGAGCCAGACCACCGTCGCCACGAGAAACCTCGGCATGTTCGAGGTCAAGGGCCGACTCGAGCCTCTGGGCATCCACCAGTGCCTCGCGGTGTGCACGGCGAGCGAGAGACAAGCCATCTCGGCCGGCCAAGAGGCCTTCGCGGCGATCATCAATCGAGGTGGACTGACCCTTCAGCCATCCAACCACCCGCTCCTCTCGCAGTACGTCTCTCAGTTCCCAGGCGATACCGCCGCCGAGGCGCTCCTCGCCAGCTGCCCCTCCAGCTGAGCCACCACGAGATCGAAGCGGCGCTTTCCGCTCACCTCACTCGAATGACCGTGAGTTCCTCTCCTGGCTTGGCCTCTCTATCGAGCACCGTGATGACCATCTCTCCCTTGATGAGGGTGGGTGTCGCCACAAACTTCGGGGGGTCCTCGCCTGCGCGGTAGGCCTTCTCCAGCAGGTAGCGGTGGTACACCTCGGGAGGAAGTCCCAGTACATTGCGGCTGAGCCAGAGCATCTCGGGCGAATCCATCAGCGGAAGCACGACCTCGAGGTCTTCGTCCTGCCACTTGAGCTCCTGCCGGGTGAACAACTTCTTCACCTCGCGCTTGGTCATCTCTATCTCTTCCCCGCCCGCCGAGATCACCACCTTAGGCTCCTCCGCGGACAGGTTCAGCGAGAAAATCATGAGCCAAAGCATCACTCCTTTCCTCCGATGTCCGTGCCCATCGCCACCTCGACAAAGAGGGCGTCAGTGGGGTTGTTCTTGGCCCACACCACGCGCTGAGCACTCACTTGAAGGTAGGGAAGCGGACCCTGTGGGTAGAGCATGATGCGCCCACCCGCCTTGACTTGGCTGGCCTGAAGAGATGCCCAGCGGTCTTCTCCGTACTGCCCAATCTTTGCAAAATCGAGCTCCGAGCCTGACAACCGATGGAAGCCGTCCACCCCTACGCCCACACCAAACCGCGAGGTCGCAGCATAGTCAAACACCGCCGACAGCCGAAGCTCATCGCCGGGAATCTTGCCCACCGCTTCGTCATTCTGGAGGGCCATGCGGTAGTAGTAGGTGGCATCCATGGAGGTGTTGAAGAAGCGGGGTCCCAGGAGTCCAGTGGCCCCCGTCGAGACCGTTCCTGAGAAGTCTGTCGTGCCCTCACCCAGATTGGTCAGGCGATCTCGCGTATCGTGGTGAAACGCGCCGCTGCGTACGCCGAGGCTAGCGGACCAGTCGAGGCCACCCGTTTTGCCGAGCCGACGCCGGATGCGGCCCTCGACCAGCCCCAGGCCGACGGTCGGTTGCTTGTCCGCATCTTTGTTCTCCTCCGCCATCGCCACGCGGGCAAAGGGTATGGAGATCGCGGCGTCCCACATGGGGCTTATTCCGTAGCGGTAGAACACCTTGACGCCCGACTGCTGGACGGCGCTGGGCACAGGCTTACCGGTGCCGCACTCGGGGTCGTTCTGCCCCTTCGTCTCAAAGCACCTGAACTGCTCCATGTAGACGCCGGCGTACAGGTTGTGCATCCCCTGCGGCGTGGTCCAAGGACCCTCCGACGCCGAAGCGCTGAGGACGGTAGCGAGGAAAGTTGCAAGCGTCATAGGTCCTATAACTATAATCGCATTTCGAATGCAGGGAGCGAAATGACAGGCGGATTTAGGATCAGAACCCGTCTCTTGCTCGGAGCATTGGTTCTTGTCGGGCTGATGGCCATTCAACTCCTCGTGGTTCTCCCGAAGCAGCTGGACCAGCTGGGCGTACAGGCCGCAAAGGATCGGGTGGCCACCATCTCGGCGCTGATCGCAGGGAGCGCCCTGCCCGGAATGGCCTTCGAGGACGAGATGGCCATCAACTCGGCGCTCAGTCCGCTATCTCGAGCGCCCGAGGTCGAGTACGCCCTCGTCATGAATGTGGATGGCGAGGTCTTGGCCAAGCACCCCAAAGACGCTGACCCGCCCCCGGTCGTCCTGACCCCCGATCCGGAGGGTCATGTGTCCTTTCTCATGACCGAGGATCGGCTTCATGCGGCCCAGACCGTGCTTGGTCTCCAAGGCCCGCTTGGTCAGCTTCACGTCGGGCTCTCCCTCGAAGGATTGGCGGCGGCAAGACAGGTCAACCGCGAGAGTGCCATGGAGATCACCAGCCTCCTCGCGGCGGTGATTCTCGTGGGCATCCTGCTCCTCGGTTTTGCGCTGACCCGCCCCGTCCTGCTGCTGACGCGTACCGCAGACGCCGTGGCCAAGGGCGCGCTCGAGTCTATCGATTTTAGCCTAGACTCCGACCAAGCGGACTCCCGGGACGAGCTCAAGCGCTTGTCTTACAGCTTCTTCTTCATGCTGGACGGGCTCAAGAGGTCCCAGGGCGAGATCCGTGAGCAGATCAAGCGGGTCACCGAGGAGCGGGGACGCGCCGAGGAAGAGCGCGTGAGGGCTGAGGAAGCGCTCGCTCACCTCAAGGACACGCAGGACCAGCTGGTGAAGTCCGAGAAGATGGCCAGCCTGGGACAGCTCATCGCGGGCATCGCCCATGAGATCAACACACCGCTTGGCGCCATCACCGCGAGCTCTGAGATCATCTCTTCGCAGCTCGAGGCCTCATTCCGTGAGAACAGTCTTCGATACGAAGCGCTGGACGAAGAGGGCAAACGACTGGTGTTCTTGGTCTTGGACTCCGCGAGGGACGGTGTGCGAATCCAAGGCCGCGATGGACGCCGCCTTCGCCGTGAACTGGCCAAGCTCCTCGGCACGCGCGGCGTCGACGATCCGCGAGCGACCGCAGAGATGATGATCGAGCTCGGCTACGAGGACGGCGGGGAGATGTGGGACAAGACTCTCGCCCACGAGCAGACCTCAGCCATCCTCCAGATCGCAGCCGCCCTCTCTCCGCTCATGCGCCATGCCTCCAACGTGTCGTTTGCCGCCGTCAAGGCGAAGCGAATCGTCATGGCACTCAAGACCTTCTCGAGGCAGTCCGACACCACCATCGCCGCTCCGATCAAGCTCAAGCAAAACATCGAGACGGTGCTCACGCTGTACGAGAGCCAGACGAGACACGGCATGGTGGTCGAGACAGACCTGCCCGATGACATGGTGATCTACGGCAACGGCGACGAGCTCTCTCAGGTGTGGACCAACCTCCTGCAGAATGCCATCCAAGCCATGAAGAGCCAGGGTCACCTCTGGGTGAAGGCCGTGGTCACCGACGAGGAGATCTGCGTCAGCATGGCCAACAACGGACCCAAGATCCCGGACGACATCATCGACCGCATCTTTGAGGCCTTCTTTACGACCAAGCCCACCGGGGAAGGGACCGGCCTCGGGCTCGACATTGTCAACCGCATCGTCGTCGCTCATCGTGGCCGCATTTGGGTCGAGTCCACCGACGAGAAGACCACCTTCTATGTCGCCTTCGACACCCGCCCTCAGGACGACGGCCCCGCGACAGAGGCCTGACCCCACAGCCCGCACCGGAGTTGTACCGCATGCGCCTCGCCTTACCGCCGACACTCATCGCCCTCGTGCTCAGTGGCTGCAAGAGCTCCGGTGGCAGCGCAGCGGGCGCCCCCCCTTCGATCGACAGCTCGCCTGCTGATGCCGACACCATCCAGGCCACCGTGCGCGTGCTCGACGCCATGTCGGGCGCCGGAATGGAAGGCGTCGCCGTGTGGAGCACGGAAGACGACGAAGCCACCACATCGGCGGATGGGCGAGCCTCCGTCGCCGTCAGGTCCGAGGACACCTTTGAGGTCCTCCTGCAGCGCACGGGCGCCGCGGACCACCTCCTCTTCGGACCCACGGGTCTGGAGGACTTTACGGTGGTGACGTTTATGGCGACCACCACACTCATGAGCGCGGTCTCTGGCATGCTCGGCGTCCCCATTGAGGACGACCTCGGCATCGTGGTTGTTGGCATCGACCACGACGATCTCAGTCCAGCGGTTGGGGCATCCGCAAGCCTCAGCGGCAGCCACGGCGACCCTTGGCTTCTAGGCCCTGCCGGCGCGTCCTTTGGCGACACCATCCAGCCGGGGGGGATGGGCATGGTGGCGTTCCCCAACGTCGAACCCGGCCAAGTGACGGTGAGCGTATCGCCTCCAACCGACATGACCTGCGAGGCCTTTCCTGCGGGAGGGGAGATGCCGCCGGTGCCGGTCGAGGCGGGCGTCGTGACAGTGGTCACTCACCACTGCCGCTGAGGCCCTCGATCTCAATACTCGAGGTCAGGGGGCACCGTCTTCCCTTGGAAGCCAATGACCCCGTTGGTCAGCGGACGGGCCGCTATTCGCCCGCCCACAGACCACAGCGCGCCACTCGGGGTGACCGCACAGCCATGCCAGTCCTCGTAGGTGAGCGGGCCGAAGCCTCGATCCATATCAGACTCCCAGGTTCCATCGCTGAGACGCATGGCGCGGGAACCGTGCTGGCCGACCGCCCATTGAACGTCGGCACGGCTGCAGACGCCGTTCAGACCCGGCTGAAACTCCGGGCTCTTATCGAGCCATTGCGATCCGTCGAATTCCAGCAGCAGGCCATTGCCCGCACCCCCAACAGCCACCGGATACGCCGGGCTCGCGTCAACCGTCAGCAGCGGCGCCGTCTCACTTGGGGTCGCCACCTCGACCAGCCGAGAGCCATCAAAGTGCGCCGTGGTACCTGCGGTGCCAACCATCCAAACGTCATCGGATGCCGTTCCGTGAACCTTGAAGTAGACCAAGCCGTCCGGCCCCTCACCGAGGTCGTCATCCACCCATGCAGACCACACGCCATCCACACGCCGCCACAGGGCCCGGGGCCCCTCACCGCCTCCGGTCATGCCGACTGCCCAGACGTCCTCCGACGTGGCACCCCAAACCCCGAAGAAG
>CAZKOI010000224.1:0-6204 GCA_964554315.1 uncultured Enterobacterales bacterium
ATCGTTGTCGGCATCGGCATCGGCGTCCGCATCGGCGTCCGCATCGGCGTCCGCATCGGCGTCCGCGTCGGCATCCGAATCGGTGTCCGCATCAGCGTCTGCATCGGCATCCGTTTCGCCATCGATCTCGCGGCCGGTATCGCTCGGTGGGCCTTCGTCTTCGACCGTCGCCAAACTCAGGTCCGTCTTACCCGGGGGCGTCGCGCATGCTGCGGCACCAAAAATGAACACGCAGAGCTTCCTATAGGCCATCCAAAATCCGCCTCTCACACCGTATTTTCGCACAAGTGATGGTCGAGTAATGGGGTTTGTATCGCTACCCTTGAAGATTATACAATCTCGCTGCACCGCACTTAGGTAGACTCCTCGGCATGACAGCTTCAGTCCACCCTCGATATGTGGTCAAGGTCGGTACACGAGTCCTTACTGATGACGGCGGCGCGCTCAACATGGCGGTCCTCAGCGACCTCGCCAATCACATCGCGGAGGCCATGGGGCGCGGCTGTGAGGTGATCTTAGTCAGCTCGGGCGCTGTGGGGCTGGGTAGACGAGCCATTGGTCTGCCGCCGGGCGCCTCGGACATTCGCACTCGGCAGGCGTGCGCTGCGATCGGTCAGGGACGCCTCATGGCGGTATACGAGGCGCTCTTTCAGGCGCACAACATCTGCTGTGCACAGGTCCTCCTGACCCAGGGTGACTTCGACAATCGAAAGCGCTACAACAACCTCCGGAACACGCTCTCGACCCTCCTCAAGCTCGGCGTGCTCCCCATTCTGAACGAGAATGATGCGGTCGCCACGGAGGAACTGGAGTACACGACCGAGCGGGTCTTTGGCGACAACGACAAGCTCTCGTCGCTGGTTGCCAGCGAGTTGGCCGCAGAGCGCCTGGTGCTGCTCACGGATGTGGAAGGCGTTTTCGACCGAAACCCCTTCCAGCATGACGACGCCGTGTTGATTGAAGAGTGGTCAGGAGAAGCCGTTGATACGGCCGCAGAAGCAGGGCCGGGTCGCGGCGGCATGGGGTCCAAGATCGAGGCGGCGCGCATCGCTGCGCGATCGGGTTGCATGGCCATCATCGCCTCGGGTCGGGATTCAGCGGCCATTGCGGAGTCGCTATCCTCGGGAAAAACAGGGACCCGGTTCCTCCCCAGTGATGGTCTAAGCTCTCGGCGCCGTTGGATTGCATTTGCTGCCGCACCTCGGGGCGCTTTGGTGCTGGATGATGGTGCTGTCCGTGCCCTGAAGCAACGAGGCGCATCTCTCCTGGCATCGGGTGTGACGGCGGTAGAGGGCCGCTTTCGCGAGGGGGATGTGGTGACCCTCCTCGGGCCGGGAAAGGCGAAGGTCGGACGCGGCATTACGCGGTGCAGCGCGGATCAGGCGCGCGCATGGGCAAACGGGGGCCCTGGCGCTGCAAGCGGTTTGTTGATTCGAAGGAACTATATGGTCCTAGAGGAGGGAGAATGAGACGTCTGGCTGCGGAGGTCAGAAGCGCATCACGTCGGCTCGCCGGTGCTCGTGGCGAGTCGCGAGACGCTGCCTTGATGTTGCTCGCTGACCTCTTGATCGAACGAAGCGACGTGATCCTGGAGGCCAACGAACGGGACCTCGATTCGGCCACTGCCGAGAATCTCTCGCCGCATCTTGTTGCCCGTCTCCGCCTGACCGGCGAGAAGCTCAAGGGGCTCGCTAGTGGACTTCGTCAGCTGGTCAGTCAGGGCGATCCCCTGGGCCGACCTCTCAGAAAGACTGAGCTGGACGACGGCCTAGAGCTCACCCAGGTCACCAGCCCGCTGGGTGTCCTATTGGTCATCTTTGAGAGTCGGCCGGACGCGGTCATCCAGATCGGTGGCCTGGCGATACGCACGGGGAATGGGCTCATACTCAAGGGGGGTAAGGAGGCGGCTCACTCCAACGCGGCCTTAGTTCAGTGCATTCAAGATGCGCTCCAAGGGGTGGGTCTTCCCTCCGAAGGCGTGGTCGGTGTCGAAGGACGGGCGGCCGTTGCCGATCTCCTGCGGTGCGATGCCGACATCGACTTGGTCATCCCGAGAGGGTCCGCCGAGTTGGTACGAGCGATTCAGCAGTCCAGCCGCATTCCCGTGATGGGACACGCCGACGGCATCTGTCACACGTACATTGACGCGGCGGCCGACCCTGACATGGCTGCCGCGTTGACGATCGACGGCAAGTGCGACTACCCCGCGGCTTGCAACGCGACGGAGTCATTGCTTGTGCACGAGGCCTTCTTGCCTCACCTCGAGACTCTGGGGGTGCGCTTGGAGGCGGAAGGGGTTCAACTCATCGCGGATCAACGAGCCGCGGAGGTCCTACCGAATGCGGTCGCGGCGGGTCCGGACGATGGGCGCACGGAGTACGGAGACCTTCGCCTTGCCGTCAGCGTGGTCGGCTCTCTAGATGAGGCCATTGAGCGGATCCATCTCAACGGCAGCGGGCATACCGAGGCCATCATCACCGACGATGCAGGTGTGGCCGCGAGGTTCCTTGAACAGGTGGATAGCGCGAGCGTGTTTCACAATGCGTCGACCCGATTCGCGGACGGTTATCGGTACGGGCTGGGCGCAGAAGTGGGCATCAGCACGGGGCGCTTGCACGCAAGAGGGCCCGTGGGGGCTGACGGTCTGCTGACGACCCGGTGGCTGCTCAGAGGCTCCGGGCAGGTTGCATCGAGCTACGGGCCCGGGAAGCGAGCCTTCACACACCGCTCCCTGGAACCATAGGCATGAACTGAACGTCCGATGCTCGGAGTCGGAGGACTTCGTTGTCTCGGGCGTTCACGATCCACAGCTCGTTAAGTCGCTCTCCCCATATACCCATGAGGGCGCCCTCGCCGAGGCCGGTGTCGAGCCAGTCGACCGGTTGTCCGTCCATGTCGAAGGCATGGATGATGCCAGTGGCGTGGTCGGTGATGATGAGGTGGTCCTGAACAATCGCGAGACCGGAGGGCGCCACAATGCCAAAGTCCTCACCCTCGATGAGGGTCCAGGCCAACGCATCGTCTTGCTGGTGGTGCGTTGTGCCGGGCTCCTGAACGGGAAGAGCGGCACCCCGAGTACCGGTTGTGGTGTCCAAGACTTTGATGGCGTTGTTTCCCGTATCCGAAATGTACAGGAAGCCGGTGTTGGGGTCGAACTCGAGGTGGGACGGAACGTCCTGTAGGCGCGCGACATCGCCCCGGATGTACTCGGTGATGATGCCGTCGGAGTGGTCATCAAATCCAACATCATGGTCAGCGGCAAAGTCTACTCGGTCGATGCTACCGTTCATGCCGTCGAAGACCCAGTACACGTTCTCGTCTTCCCAGGCGATGCCCATACAGAGGGGAGACTCGTGCAACATGTCGATGTGGCTGCCGAGGTCGACGGGCATCCCCCAGAACTCCGTCAGGTAATCCACCGCGTCTTCGTTGCTGTACCCAAAGATCTCCGGGTCCGAATTCCACAGCGTGGGTCCCATAAAGTCATCGCCAGGGTTCTGGCCGTTGTAGGTGTTCCTAGATTCGTGGCAGGTGCCAAAGTTGGGGAACTTGCCGTCGCCGTGAAGGTGAGCGCCAAAGGCGATGGATGACACCTCCTCCATGAAGTGGAGGGCATAGGGGTCGATGATGGACTTCGCAGACTGTGCGTCCGATCCAGCGTAGGAGTAGATGGTTGCCGAGTCGTTGGCTCTATTCACCACCCACAACTCTCCATGCACGTCGGGGTTCATGGCGAGGTCGCGTGGTGTGTCCAGGCCGTCTCCAGCGGTTCCGATCACCTTGACGTCGACTTCAGATAGGTCGTGGGTCTGATAGCCCAAGGCCCCCACGCCCGGGCGAAATGTGGGGGCTTCCACGGCGCCTGTCGAGACGTCGCCGCACCCAAAAAACGTTGCGATGAAGATGCTTCCCTTCAAGGTTTCCCTCCCTATAAATGCCCTGCTTAACGTTAAGGTGGTGCAGCGGAGCAGTTTGTTTAGTCGGCGTGCCTGCCTGAGCTCTTCACGTCACCGCCAGATCGTAATGTTGAGGTAGCCGTTACCGGAGCGACTGCCTCCGGTGATGGCGTCCTCGAATCCGGTCGAGATGGAGCCGCCGCCGCCGCCGCCGTAGCCGTTCGAGGAGCCACCGCCGCCGCCGGAATAGCCACCGCCACCGCCGCCGCCGTAGTTACCACCGCAGCCTCCCCCGCCGAAGCCTCCGGGGCCGTGGTGGGGGCCCGTTGGTCCCCCCGCACCGCCCGCAAGGAAGGAACGTGCAATCTCATCACCACAGGCACCGCAGTAGATGCCTCCGTCACCAGAGGGCGAGTTGCCGTCGCCCGAGTACCCTGCGCCGCCACGCCCAGAGTTATGTCCGCCTCCGGTTGCACCGCTACCGTCGACTCCGCCGTATCCACGGCCCGAGCCAAGGCCATCGCCGCCGGTGGTGGTGGCGACCGCAGGCTGGCCTCCGCTAATGGCGCCTCCGCCTCCGCCGCCACCGAGGACCAGCATCGGGCCATCGGTGTCTGCGAGGAAGGTTCCGCCTCCGCCTCCCGTGCTGTTGCAGCCGTGTCCGCCGCATCCGCCTTGCTGGCCCACGAGAATGGAGAGTACCTGCCCAGGAACGACCTCGAAGCTCGACGAGCCGCAGGCTCCCAGGCCGCCAGGTCCTGCCGATCCCATACCGCCTTGGGCACCGCAGCCCTCGACATCCACGCGGAAGACACCCAC
This sequence comes from uncultured Enterobacterales bacterium, assembly GCA_964554315.1. GTDB lineage: Bacteria > Myxococcota_A > UBA796 > UBA796 > UBA796 > UBA796. The sequence goes on from CAZKOI010000224.1 coordinate 4,716, forward strand.
GGGAACAGACCATGACTGGATCGTCCCTGTGAAACCAAAGCTTACCGTCTCCGCGGGCGCTGCGCAGTCTGCCGGCAGTGTGGCCGCATCAAGGTCATCGCAGTCCCCGTCACAGCTGGTCGTTCCGTCGTCATCGAGATCTTCATGGCTGAGCTCGGGGTCGGCGTCATCGCAGTCTTCATCCGCCGGTGTGCCGTCGCAGTCGCCGTCGAGAGCGACGCTGCCGAGATCGGGGTCTTCGTCGTCGCAGTCGTCTGCCGTAAGAGCACCATCACAGTCGCCATCGGTGAGGGGAACCGAGGGGTCCGTGTCGTCGCAGTCGGTCGCCGTGGGGACGCCGTCACAGTCTGTGTCTCCCACCGGCTTGAGTGCGTCCGTGTCGTCGCAGTCTTCAAGGGTGCGCACGCCATCGCAGTCCGCGTCCTCTCCTCGAGAGGTAGACTCGGGGTCGGTGTCATCGCAGTCGCCGGGTGTGAGGATGCCGTCGCAGTCGCCGTCGACGGCGCGTGTGGTCGACTCGGGGTCGGCGTCGTCGCAGTCGCCGGGAGTGAGGATGCCGTCGCAGTCCCCATCGCTCGCGATGGCGGTAGAGGACGGGTCGGTGTCGTCGCAGTCTTCTGCTGTGGGGATGCTGTCGCAGTCGGTATCGCCCAGGGGCATGTCGGGGTTGGTGTCGTCGCAGTCGACTACCGCGAGCACGGAGTCGCAGTCGCCGTCCGTTGCGATGACAGTCGAGGCGGGGTCCGCGTCATCACAGTCCGCTGAGGTGGGGGTCCCGTCGCAGTCCCCATCGACGGCGACTGTCGTCGAGGCGGGGTCGGTGTCGTCGCAGTCTTCCGCAGTCGTGACCCCGTCGCAGTCGCTATCCACGACCATCGGAAGGTCCCCAGCGACGCTGTCGTCGCAGTCCAGAGCCGTGAGTATGCCATCGCAGTCTGCATCATCCGCCATGGCCGTTGACATCCCGTCGAAGTCGTCGCAGTCATCGGCCGTCGGGATGCCGTCGCAGTCACGGTCCGCTGAATAGAGCCCCAGCGCGGGGTCCTCATCATCGCAGTCCGCCGGCGTGACGGCGCCATCGCAGTCGGCGTCGTCCGCGACAATCGTAGAGGCCGCGTCTGCGTCGTCACAGTCCTCGGGTGTGGGCGTCCCATCGCAGTCGGCGTCCTCGCTGACGGCTCCGGCGCTTGGGTCGGTGTCGTCGCAGTCCGCGCTCGTGACCACGCCGTCGCAGTCGATGTCTTCCGCGACAGCGGTGGACTCGGGATCGAGATCATCACAGTCATCGGCCGTCAGGATGCCGTCGCAGTCCCGATCGTCCACGAAGGCGCCCAAGCTTGGGTCCTCATCGTTGCAGTCCGCAAGTGAGGGAATGCCGTCGCCGTCTCGGTCATCTTCGTCCACACCCGTGTCATCCGCATCGGCGTCGGCGTCGGCATCGGCATCCGCGTCGGCATCGGCGTCGGCATCGGCATCCGCATCGGCGTCG
>CAZKOI010000225.1:0-6155 GCA_964554315.1 uncultured Enterobacterales bacterium
CGCTTTGGCGGCTTGCCGCATTCATCTAAGGGATTAGTTTGGCGATGACTTGGGGCTGCGGTCACGCCGTATCGCACCAAAAACACAGCTTTAAACAAAGTTATTGCGCGCACAACGAGAGGCGCTGGAGGACATCATGGGTAAGATCATCGGAATCGACCTGGGTACGACGAACTCAGTGGTAGCTGTCATGGAGGGGGACCAGCCCACCGTGATCGTCAACGAAGAAGGAAATCGCACTACCCCCTCGGTCGTGGGCTTCGGTAAAGATGGCGAGCGCTTGGTGGGCTCGGTTGCAAAGCGTCAGGCCATCACCAATCCGGAGAAGACCGTCTCGTCAATCAAGCGCTACATGGGCCAGAAGTTCGACGAGTGTGGGGATGAGTCTAAGCACTCCACCTACCAGGTGGTGCGCGGAGACAACGGCCAGCCCCGGGTCAAGATCGACGACAAGCTCTACAGCCCGCCGGAGATCTCAGCCATGGTCCTGCAGAAGCTCAAGCGCGAAGCCGAACGCTACCTCGGCCAAGAGGTCTCGGAGGCGGTCATCACCGTGCCGGCCTACTTCAATGACGCCCAACGTCAGGCCACCAAGGACGCCGGAAAGATCGCTGGACTCGACGTCAAGCGGATCATCAACGAGCCGACAGCGGCTGCGCTGGCCTACGGTCTCGACAAGAACGAAGACCAGATCATCGCGGTGTATGACTTTGGCGGCGGTACCTTCGACATCTCGATTCTGGAGGTCGGTGACTCGGTGGTCGAGGTGAAGTCCACCAACGGCGATACCCATCTTGGCGGTGATGACGTGGACCACGTGCTCATCGACTGGATGATCGACACCTTCAAGAAGGACAGCGGCATCGACGTGGCCAAGCAACCGATGGTCCTCCAGCGCCTCAAGGACGCAGCGGAGAAGGCCAAGATCGAGCTCTCGACCAAGCAGCAGACGGAGATCAACCTCCCGTTCCTCACCGCGGACGCCAGTGGACCGAAGCACTTTGTGCAGAACCTCTCACGCAGCCAGTTCGAGCGCATGATCGATAGTGTCATCGAGCGCACGCTCGAGCCCTGCCGCAAGGCGATCAAGGATGCTGGGGTGAGCTCGTCGGAGATCGATGAGATCATCCTCGTCGGTGGCTCGACTCGGATCCCGTTGGTTCAAGAGAAGGTCGAGAAGCTGTTTGGTAAGAAGGCCAACCACTCGGTGAATCCGGACGAGGTCGTGGCGGTGGGTGCAGCCATCCAAGGCGGCGTCCTCTCTGGCGATGTGCAGGACCTGCTCCTCTTGGATGTGACGCCGCTCTCTCTGGGGCTGGAGACCCTCGGCGGTGTCAACACGGTCCTCATTCCTCGGAACACCACCATTCCAACCAAGAAGGCAGAGACGTTCTCGACGGCCGCGGACAACCAGACCGCCGTTGACATCCACGTCTACCAAGGGGAGCGTCCGATGGCGAAGGACAACCGCCTGCTGGGTACGTTCCGACTGGACGGCATCCCTGCAGCCCCTCGCGGTGTGCCGCAGGTCGAGGTCAGCTTCGACATCGACGCCAACGGCATCCTGAATGTAACGGCCAAGGACAAGGCCACAGGGCGTGAGCAGAACATCACCATCACCAGCTCATCGGGTCTCTCGGAGGACGAGGTTGAGAAGCTCGTCCAAGAGGCGGCCGCCAACGAGGCGGACGACAAGCAGCGTCGTGATGTGATTGAGGCGCGGAACCAGCTCGACAACCTCGTCTATCAGACTGAGAAGGTGCTCTCCGAGAACAAGGACAAGCTCCCCGAGGGTGAAGTCAGCAACGTCGAGACGGCGATCTCAAGCGCCAAGGAGGCCCTCGACAGCGACGATCTCGACACGCTCAAGGGAGCCTTCGAGTCGCTGACAGCCGCGAGCCACAAGCTGGCCGAGGTGGCCTACCAAAACGCCGGTGCCGGGGATGCCGCAGCGGCCGGTGGCGGCTCCTCTGCGGGGAACGACGACGGTGACGGTGGCGGCGACGACGTCATTGATGCTGAGTTCGAAGAAGCCTGAAACGAAGTCGGAAATGAGTGGTCGATAGCATGAGCAGCCCAAGGGACTACTACGAGGTGCTCGGTGTCGACCGTTCCGCCTCCGACTCGGACATTAAGAAGGCCTATCGAAAGCTAGCCATGAAGAATCATCCGGACCGGAACCCGGACGATCCCGATGCGGAGGCTCGCTTTAAGGAGGCCTCAGAGGCCTATTCAGTGCTCTCGGATTCGGAGAAGCGGCAGACCTACGATCGCTTTGGGCACTCCGGACTCCACGGCGCGGGCATGAACCCCGGGTTCAACAACTCCGAGGAGATCTTCAGCCACTTCTCCGATTTGTTTGGCGACCTCTTCGGCTTCAGCGGCGGCGCTCGTGGGGCGGGGGGACGCCGCGCTCGGCGGGGAGGCGACCTGACGGTCCGTGCAGAGGTGGATTTCCTCGAGGCCGTCCATGGTTGCGAGAAGGAGGTTCGCGTCGATCGCGATACACCCTGCGATCCCTGCGAGGGCACGGGCATAGAGCCCGGTCATCAGCCGGAGCAATGCGACACCTGCGGTGGCGTGGGTGAGGTCGTACAGGCGCAGATGTTTCTGAGGATCCGAACCGTATGTCCGGCCTGTCAGGGCCGTGGTCAGGTGGTCCGTCACCCCTGCCAGGACTGCCGGGGCCGGGGTACGCAGAAGGTCACGAACAAGCTGAAGGTCACGCTCCCTGCGGGCATCGAGTCGGGTCAAGTGTTGCGACTCGGCGGTAAGGGAAACTCGGGCTCGCAGGGCGCGGTGGCGGGGGACCTCTACGTTGAAGTCTCGGCCCTCGCCCACGAGTTCTTCGAGCGACGCGGAGCGGACGTGTTCTGTGAGGTGCCAGTGAGCTACGCCCAGGCGTGTCTCGGGGCGGACATTGTCGTTCCCACCGTGCACGGTGAGTGTGCGCTTACTGTTCCCAGAGCGACGCCGTCCGGTAAGGTCTTTCAGCTCAACGATGAGGGCGCGCCCAAGCTCAGCGGTCGAGGACGTGGACATCAGTTTGTGCAGGTGGTCGTCGCGGTCCCGACGAAGCTCAGCAAAGCGGAGGAGGACCTCCTGCGTAAGCTTGCGGACATTCAGGATGAGAATGTGGCCGAGCGGGGTTTCTTGCGCGAGTTCTGGGGCCGGCTCACTCGGTAAGTTGAAGCTCGCGGTCCAAATGCTAGGAAGGGGGTCGCAGTGGGAGACACGATGACGTATTCCAGTGGTATCGAAGACATAGAGGCAGAGATTGCACGGGTGAAGCCCGTGTTGGACATGGTCCGGCAGCAGATTGGCGCTGTCATAGTGGGCCAAAAGGGCATGGTAGATCGCTTGCTGATCGGGCTCTTGGCCAAGGGACACATCCTCCTAGAGGGCGTGCCTGGGTTGGCGAAGACCACTGCAGTTCAAGCCCTCGCCGATGCGCTCGAGCTTGAATTCAAGCGAATCCAGTTCACACCCGACCTCCTCCCGTCTGACCTCATCGGTACGCAAATCTACAACCCCAAAGAAGGGAGCTTCTCGACGCACAAGGGACCGGTGTTCACCGATGTGGTGCTGGCGGATGAGATCAACCGAGCGCCGGCCAAGGTTCAGTCCGCGCTGCTTGAAGCCATGCAGGAGCGCCAGGTCACCATGGACGGGCAGACTCACCGATTGCCGGAGAGCTTCATGGTTCTGGCAACCCAGAATCCCATCGAGCAAGAGGGGACTTATCCGTTGCCTGAGGCGCAGGCGGACCGCTTCCTGATGAAGGTGCGGATCGATTACCCCGACCGAGCCGAGGAGCTTGAGATTCTCCGGCGCAGGGCGAGTGGTGTTCCCTCGGTCCGCGCTGTGGCCTCCGAGGACGATCTAGCCGCGGCTCGAGCGGTCGTGGCGCAGATTCGCATGGAAGCCGTCATCGAGGAGTACATCGTGAGCTTGGTTCAGGCGACCCGTCCGGGAGGTATCGGTGCGAGCTCTGTAGCGGGTCAGTTCATCGATGTTGGCGCGAGCCCTCGGGCCACGCTGGCGCTGAGCCAGACCGCACGTGCGCACGCCTTCTTGGTGGGGGGGCGGGGGTATGTGACGCCAGACGACGTCAAGGCCATGGCGCGCGATGTTCTGCGTCATCGCGTGGTCGTCAGCTACGATGCAGAGGCCGATGGCATCGGTCCTGACGAGGTGATTGCCAAGCTGTTGGACTCGGTTCGAACGCCTTAAGTCATGCTTACTCCCGAGGAACTCAAGCAACTCAAGCGCTTGCACATTCAGGCTGGGCGGCGAGTCGACTCTCCGTTTGCGGGAGAGTATCGCAGTGCTTTCCGGGGCCAGGGCATGGAGTTCGAGGAGGTCAGACCCTACGTCCCTGGCGACGACGTACGCCACATTGACTGGAATGTCACCGCGCGAACGGGCTCGCCCCACATCAAGGAGTTCAGAGAGGAGCGCGAGCTCTGCCTGCAGCTGGTCTTGGATGTCTCGGGCTCTGTCCGGTTCGGCAGCGGTGGACGAGACGGACGAACGGATAAGCGACTTCAGATCGCTCGTATTGCGGGTGCGCTGGCCTATGCAGCGACCCGAAATGGCGACCAGGTGGGCTTAATGACCTTCTCGGACAAGGTTGAGCGCTTCCTCCCTCCTCGGAAGTCTCGCGGTCACGCATGGGCTGTGATGCGGTCGGCGTGGGAGCGGGGGGATGTCGGTCGACGTACCGATCTGGCGGGTGCCCTCGCAGAAGTAGGGCGCCATCTTCGACGTCGCTCCGTGGTCTGCGTTCTCTCGGACTTTGTCTCGAACGGCGCCTACGAGCGGGAGTTGGCGATCCTCGCCCGGCGTCACCGTGTCAACTGCTTCATGGTGCATGACCCACTCGAAGCCGCTCTGCCTGCCCTTGGTCTGGTCGACGTCGAGGATGCGGAGACGGGAGAGCGGAGGACGGTGAACCTGGGTGCGCTGAAGGCGCGATCAACAGTGGACACACGTCTGCGCGCCCTTCGTCGCTTAGGGGTGAAGGCCAGTGCCGTAGCGACGGACGAGGATCCTTTTCAGCACCTGCTGCGGCACTTCCGCCGACTGGAGCAGGCGCGTTGACTAGGGTGTTGCTGGTCGGTGTATTGGGCTGCGTGGGGGGTGACTCCCTCCCGGCCCTCTCGCCGCCGCAGGCCCACGTCGAGGTCTGGGTGGACGATGCGAAGGTCGGTTCAGGTGAGCCCGTCCTCGTGACCGTTCAGACAACGGGAGCCGAGGGTTGGACCTTCGGTACGGTGGTCCCGTTTGCCGATGACCTCGAGACAAGTCTGGTGGACGAGTCGGGACCTGTTGCTGCCGGTGAGCGGCTGGTGACCACGCGACGCTATGCGTTGAACGGCCCGGACGGAAGCTATGTGATCGCCACCACCGAGGCCGAAGCGACCGGCCCCGGAGGCCAGAGCCGTACCTTTGAGTCGACTCCGATGTTTGTCGATATCGGCGTTGATGGCCCCACCGGAGGCCCCATGGAGGGCTTTGTCGACGCCCCGATGGTCGAGCCGCTGCCGTGGGACCGGATCGCGGTCTTCGCAGCGGTCTGCATGGCTCTCATTGGTGCGATCACGTGGTGGTGGCGCCGGCGCCGGCAGAGGGTACCAGTGCTTCCGCCACCGGTACCGCCCCACATCCTCGCCCAGGGCGCGTGGGCGGACGCTCGTGCGACAATTCGAGACGAACATGAGCTCGCCGTCCGCCTCTCGGTAGTCCTTCGAGATTATCTGGAGTCTCGGACGGGCATTCCGGCATCAAAGGCCACCACCTCGGAGATTTGGGCGGCATTGGCCGCAGCCGGAGTCGACGGAGTGCCCCTGGACGATGCCCTGAAGGGCCGAATTGCCCAGATTCTCGACGCCACCGACCGACTGAAGTTCGCTCGAATGGGCGGCGGTGAGGAGTTCTTTCGCCAACTCGATGAGCACTTCGCGGTGATCATTCGTGCCACACGCCCTATTGAGCAGGGATCCGAAGCCGATGCTTGAGCTGGCCAGTCCATATTGGCTTCTGGGCCTACCCCTGGCCGTCATGGCACCTTGGCTCAGGCGTGGAGTCCGTGTTCGGCTGGCGTCTCTCTCGACCTACACCGATGGCTCTGGCCTGAGGGGGCGATCTCATGT
>CAZKOI010000226.1:0-6091 GCA_964554315.1 uncultured Enterobacterales bacterium
AGGTCGCCGTAGTCATGGATGCGGACCTCGCCCGTGCAGAGAGGCTGACCACGGTCCTTCAGCTCGGCTGCGAGCCCGCCATCGGGCCGGTCGAGGTAGACCTGCTCGACCCCATCGAGGGCGGCGTCGAGGGCTTCGCGTGCCCAACCGCTGTGTTGAGAGGCGTGCTCGGCGATGCCGTGGTCCATCACGCGGATGCGTCCGCGCTCTCCCTCGGTCTCAAACCAGGCCTGACACGGCTGCGGGTCCCCGTCCGGATCTGGCGGAATCAAGTCAGCGAAGACCAGCGTGAGGTGGGCCATGGTCCCCAAGAGTAGCCCATCCGAACCCCCCACACGACCCCCATTCGCCGGACCACCGGTCCGGTCACTGACGCCGGTGCGGTGGGGTTCGTCTCTCGGCCTAAGCGCTTCTATCTGCATGATGACCACGCCCACTTCGGCTACATCGACCTTGAGATCAACGAGGAGAAGCGGATTCGTGCACCCGATCAAGGCGTCGATTTATGGATCCCCCAGGACTCGCTCAACCCCCGCTCGCAGACTTGAGCTGCGGACCCACCTCAGGACGTGCACCAGTCCTGTACGGTATTCGGCTCGGCCACAAGAACGGCGGCACACCCGTCGACGTGAACACTCAGGGCTCCCGCGCAGACGATCCGACGCAGCACCGTGCGCCCTATGAGCCCATCATCAACACCCCAAGCGATCACCACGCCGGCCGGCCTGGTCCAGGCAGATGTCTCCATCAGCGCCATCAGTGCCTCCAGGCTCAGCGGCTGGACCCGGCGCTGACCCAACAGTCCGGGCTCGAGCGTGATCAGGGCTGCCCCATCCCGTGCTTGAAGCGAGACCGCCTGTGAGGCCCACCAATCCTTCCACTCCTGCGGCAGCTCTCCGTCATCAAAGCGCAGCTGAGCTTCGTCGGACAGCATCTCTGGACGAACCGTGAATCCCTTGGCTTGATGGGGAGGAGGCACCTGACATACCGCTAGTACATCCGCCTTCATTTGCTCAGCGATGGCATCATCCAGCGGACCCAGCACGCTCACCACCCGCTTCCGAGCCACTGACCAAACTTGGACCCTGCCATGTATCCACCGACTCCGCCGATGAATCCACCGAGTGCACCGCCGACCATGGTCCCAACGGGACCACCCATAAAGGTCCCGATCGCTGCGCCGGCGGCCCCCATTGATTTTGCGCCTGCGTATGCGCCAGCCCACCCGCCGGCAATCTCGGTGCCCTTAGCGGCTGTGTTGCCCCACTCACCGGTCTGCATGCTTTGATGCGCTTCGGTGCCGAGATCATAGGCATCCAGACCTGCTCCCACGATCATGGCCCCCCGAGACAATGGCTTGAGTCCTCTCAGGGTCTGGCCCAGCTTTGCTGCGCCGGGGCTGGCCAGGGCGTGATCGGCCTTACCGAACGCATTCATGGAGCCCTTCTGATTCCAGTGCCAGTTGGTCTGACCCCCCGTCTTGACGTTGGGCCCATAATCCAGTCGAAGGCCCTTCCACTTGCTGCCGGACTTGGCCTTGTTCAAGAAGGCCTCACTCGTGGAGCCCCGGTATCCCGACTGGTCTCGAAAGCTCAGGTTGTAGCTGTCCGTTGCGCCTGCGGCGGAGCCAGGAAAGTTCTGGGGTATGCGGTATCCAAGCTCCTGCCACATGCCGGCTGCCAGCGGCAGGCGACTGCCCTCCGGGGCCCCACTCTGCTGGGCCCCCTCCTGCTGCATCCGCAGTTGCTCCAACAACCACTGGTTGCTGCCCAATGCTGTGGGGCCAGCGCTGGTCGCCGAGCCCGACGGCGCCGGCTGGGGTGGACCTTGGAGTGGTTTCTTGGACTTATCGCTCATCGGTTCGCTTCGCGCACGGAAGACCGGCGCGCGTGAACATAGGGACCGAACCCACCGAGTCAAGCACGATGGACCTGGATCCCTGCGGCAACGAGGAACGACATCGCACCCTTTATGGTCTCGCCGTACGACTCCGCTTCGCTCAGCCTTCGCCGAGGGTTGTAGACCGCCCGGGTTCGGTGAACGACAAGCCAATGTGGGCGGACAAGAGGCGCGGTTACCCAGCATGATGCTGCGCTTGTAGATCGTGGGTTGAACGTGAGATAGGTTCGCAAAAGAGAGGTGTTTCATGCGCATATTTTGGATGGTGTTCATGCTGGCCTGTGCAGCGGAGTCGAGCGACAACGCTTCAGGCGATACTCCGGGACTGCCGGGTACAAGCGAAGAGGGCGACGGTCTGGGCGAAGGCGGTTCGTCCAGTGGAGATACCGACGCGCTGTGGACGGAAGCGATGGCCGACCATCAGTTCAAGTATCTGTACAACGCCTCCGATTACTCGGAGCAGTTCATCTATCGGTTCTGCGCCGATGGGACCGGGTCCTACTCCTGGCTCATCAACTCTGGGGGTATCAGCGGTCCCGCGTCCCAAAACGGCGGCGACCAGGGCACCTGGGAGGTGGTCGAGTCGAACCAGAGTGCTGCGAACGTGAAGGTCGTTGGGGAGCGCGAAGGGACCGGGTACATCCAGTTGACCATTGATGCGGACTCGAGATTCTACATCGATGGGGCGCGGTTCTACCGGGAGTACATGCCCTGTTGATGGAGTGAGGGCGCGCTGAGTTTGGTGCCGAGGCTCACGGCCGGCATGATGATGCCCACAGCGCCTTTCAGGCCGCCGCCGAGTTCTTTCGAGTCCGGGGCGACACCGTCCATCAAGGGGTGTGGGAGGGCGATGCTGGTGATGCTCTGTTGAAGCGGCGACGTCTCGAGGAGGCGAAGCGCTCGCAGCTACCAATCAGCGTCGTCACGGTTATCCAGTGCGTGCCTCTGCGGATCGCGCGTGACCCTCGAGTCCCTCCTGTCTGGCCATGGCCACCGTGTCTGAAATGACCTCCGATGCATCCGAGAGGTTGTCCATACGAATCCACGTTCGGACTCGGATGAAGGACAGGACGCTGAGCCCGCCGGTGTAGCGCGCAGTCCCGCCCGTCGGAAGCACGTGGTTCGGTCCGACGCCATAGTCCCCGAAGACCTCGGCGGTTCCATCACCCACGAAGGCGCCGCCGTAGTGCTGGACCTCGGCCAGGAAGGCATCCGGTTCGCAGCACTGAATCTCGAGGTGCTCCGGCGCACAGCGATTCACCATGTCCACCATCTGTTCACGGGATGAGCAGACGACGGCTGCGCCATTCCGGATGGCCTCCTTCGCGATGGCACCGGTCGGAAGGTCCGCCAGCTGCGATTCACAGGCGTCGACGACCGCCTCAGCCAGGGCCACAGAATCGGTGATCAGGATCGGCACGGCATCGACATCGTGCTCCGCCTGCCCGAGGAGATCGGCGGCGATGGTCTGTGGATTCGCATCGGAGTCTGCAGCGACGACCAGCTCGCTCGGTCCGGCCAGCATGTCGATGCCCACTCTGCCCGTCACTAAGGCCTTCGCTGCCGTCACCCAGCGGTTGCCGGGTCCCACAATGAAGTCGACCGGCTCGAGTCCGTCGATGCCATGGACCAGGGCGCTGATGGCGTGCGCACCGCCCGCCCAAAGGACAGCATCTGCATCGGCTACCCAAGCGGCACCCAGCATGAGGTCATCATTGGACGGAGTTGCCACGATGACGGACTGAACCCCGGCCACCTTGGCCGTGACTGCGGTCATCAAAACACTGCTTGGTAGTGGATAATTTCCGCCTGGTGCGTAGCATCCGACCCGCTGAACGGGGCGGAGATCATGCCCAGCACGACCGCCCGGAATGGCCACATCCAGGGGAGAGAGACAGGCCCGCTGGGCAGAAGCGAAGCCGGCGATCCGGCGCTTCGTTCGCTCGAGGAGCCGACGGACCTCAGGCTCCAACCTCTCGAACGCAGTCTTGAGCTCGGCGCGGTCAATCAGCAAGGGATCGCCATCGCGCCCCTCGAATCGTGAGACGGCCTCCTGAAGACCGGCAATACCGCGGCGGCGTACGTCATCCACGATGGCCGCGGCTTGCGCCATGGTCTGGGCGTCGACGGGCTCAGGCCGCTGCCTCTGAAAATCGTCAGCGGCGATGATGTTGAGGGTTGAATCAGCCACGAGACACCTCCACAGGTTTTGCATCACCGCGTCGTCGGGTGACACCGAGCGCGCGCCGGTCGAGGGTCTCGATGACATCCTGAAGCTGACCGCCGCGGGCTGTCATGGCGACCAAGGAGAAGTACACCAGGTCGGCTGTCTCCCATACGGCCTCCTCGGTGCTGCTGGCCTCGATGAGTTCTTGGGCCTCCTCCATCAGCTTTGCACCGAGGAGGGCGGGGTCGTCGAACAGTCGCTTGGTGTACGAGCCCTCGGGCGCGGACTGCCGTCGAGCCGCGAGGGTCTCGGCGAGTCGGGGGAGACCCGCGAGCGGGCCCCAGCAGCTCGGGGTGTCGAGGTGACAGAAGCCCGCCCCCGTCTGGCGCACCGTGAAGCGGAGGGTGTCGCGGTCACAGTCCACATCGATGCGGAGGAGCGCCTGCGTGTTTCCGCTCGATGCGCCCTTCGTCCAGAGGCCTCGGCGACGGGACCAGTAGGTGCCGCGTCCCGACTCGATGCTCGCGGCCACGGACTCGAGGTTGGAGTAGCAGAGACCGAGGGCACGGTCGTACTCGTCGACCACGACAGTGGGCCACAGGCCATCGGGTCGGTCGCTCACCATGGGCGCCATGGCGGCCTCGGCCAGTCCGAGTGTACCCGTGTACAGCGCCATGCCGACCTGCGCATCGGCGCCGGCCCGGTCCAGCGCCGCCACATCCTCAGCGGTGGTGACGCCGCCGGCGATGGTGAGGCTGCAGCCATCGGCGGCGGCCACCAGCTCCGGCACGCGATTCAGGCGGGTGCCCGACATTCGCCCCTCGCACTCCACGAAGGTGACCAAGTAGCCCGTGACGTAACGATTCAAGGCGGTCATGCGAGACTCGATGCGCGCTCCTGTGCGTGTCTGCCAGCCCTCGACCACGACCTCGTCATCTCGCGCATCGAGGGCGGCCATGCAGCGCTCTCGGGGGAGCTCGGCCAAGAACTCGGGCGTGGCGCAGGTGCCGATGATGATCTGCTCGGCGCCGGCATCGAGCCACGCTCGGGCGCGCGCGATGCTGCGGATGCCTCCTCCCACCCGGCACCGGAAGCGTCGACAGAGGGTCTCGATGACCTCCGTGTTGTCACCGCGGCCGAGCGCGGCGTCGAGGTCGATCACTGCGATGGGCCCCACGCGAGAGAAGCGCTCCGCGATCGCGAGTGGGTCGCCCGCATCGAGGGCGTGGGTCTCGCCGCCGATGAGCTGGACGGCCTGTCCGTTCATGATGTCGATGGAAGGGATGATCATGGTCTCACCTCGATTCCTAGGTTGTGCAGAGTGGATTTGACCTGAGCGGGCGTGAGGTCGCTTTCGTGAAAGATGGAGGCGGCCAGAACGGCGCTGGCACCGACCCGCAGGGCGTCCGCCATGTGGCCGGCGGTGTTCGCCCCGCCTGAAGCGATGATGGGAATGCGCACCGCATCCGCTGCCTGCTTCAGCAGCGCTAGGTCGTAGCCCTCGCGGGTTCCGTCTTGATCCCAGCTGGTCAGCAGGGCCTCGCCCGCGCCCAGGTGCTCCGCTTCTTGAAGCCACGGGATGGCCGATCGCGATGTATGAACCCGACCGCCTCGCACCATCACGGCCCAGTCGTCATCGGTCGTTCGCGCGGCATCAACCGAGATGACGGTGCACTGCCGCCCGAACGCGGCGGCGAGGTCCCGGATGAGTTGTGGCCGCTCGACCGCGGCGGAGTTGACCGCGACCTTGTCGGCACCGGCCTCGAGCAGGCGCTGGGCATCGGCCACGCTCCGGACGCCGCCGCCCACAGTGATGGGGATGTTGAGGACCGCACGAAGGGAAGACACGACATCCAGTGCCGCCATGCGCTCTTCGATGGTCGCCGATACATCCAAGACGACCAGCTCGTCGGCGCCAGCCCTCGCGTAGGCCTTGGCCTGCGTCACGGGGTCGCCGGCGTCTCTTAGGTTCTGAAACTGCGTGCCCTTGACGATGCGACCGCCGCGAATGTCTAGGCAGGGAAT
>CAZKOI010000227.1:0-6068 GCA_964554315.1 uncultured Enterobacterales bacterium
CCTTGACCCGGCCGAGTCGGAGCGGATCGATGTTGTCGACCACGATCGCCTCGACAAGGCCGGGCATCTGGCCTGCAACGGGTCTACCATGTCGGTCGGTGAGACTGGGCATTGGATTCTCGCAAGGTGGGACGGTTTAGCCGCCGATGATCACGTTTGTCGCGCCGGTGATGAGTGAGCCGATTCCACCACAGTGGGTCGTCATATCGCCTAACCGAACCGCCGGGATGTCGTTCACGTAGACTGTACCGCTGCCTTGCAGTGTGGCCCACACGTTAGGACCGCAGCATGCCGCGTGGACGCCCTGGTCTGCAGCTGTCGCTCGCAGCTGAGGCGCCCCAGCGACAATGACGTTTCCGGACCCGGTGATCGCCGGGCCAGACACGGTATGAGCGCATGAAATACAGCCGTGTGCATCTGCGGGATTGAGCGAGATGTCGCCCTGGCGAGCAGCAGGTGGCATGGGTTGTCCTCGTGTTCAGAAGAGAAGGGTACACGGGTTTCGAGCATAAAGGTAGGCACCGGCGCGTAAGGGTCAACGCATGTGTGCAAGCAAAGGTTATACCGCGACGTGATGTGGTGGTTAGCGGCGTGTACGGGTGGTCTTGCGGGGTTCGATGAGCCTCTCATGCTTGATGGCGACGGCGTGCGCGCCGTCGTTCGAAGCGAATGGACCTGGAAGGGGAACTTCACTCGGGTCGGTTTATGGGCCGACCGCTTCGGCACCCGAGGTGAAGTACTCGCCGATGTGGAAGCCGATAAAGACGGCTCAATGTGGCTGCACTTCGAGGTCCAGACCGGGCTCGGTCCGGCGGTGTCAGCGTTGCGCCTTGAAGCCGACTCGGGCGTACTTCCGATGGGCACACGCCCTGGAGAGGACATCATCACGATGTCTAAGGTTCCGATGGATGTGGATGCGCTCGCCGAGGCGGAGCGTCAGAGCCAGGCCGGGTTGCTGCGGGCTCGAGAGGCGTGGGAGGCCGGTGCGTTCCTCTTAAAAGAGGAGGGGAAGGTCGTGGGTGAGGTTCGATTTAGAGGGGACGCGCCACCGATGGTCGGCGTCTACGATCGTTGGTGGCTGACGCCGCGGCCTGTCGAGGCATCGCTCGTTGCGCGAGGGGCAGAACTGGTGGTGGGCTTTGATGCGGAGCCTAGCCTACAGGGCGAGGGCGGTTTGCTGCGAATCAATGTCCCCCTCCAGTCGGCGGTCGCGCCGATAGGAGAGGTCCCCGTTGACGAGGAGCGAAAGTTCGAGGTCATCGCGGGCCGGTTGAGCGAAGATGAGCGCAGTTCACTCATATCGGAGGCAATTGCAGCATCCGATGCCATGGAAGACGCATGGGTGCGCGACCAAGGCCAGAAGCTAGCAAGAGCGGCTCTAGGCGAGGCTGGTGAGTGCGGTTCATGGTCCGAGATGAAGGCGGACTGGGAGATGATTTTTATGGGGTATGACGTCGACATCACCGCTGGTGAACAGGGCTGTGTTGTGACGATCGAGACATCAAAGCGCCAGCATGGACGGCGCTTCAAGGGTGAGGTACCGCGGTGAGTACGGTTAGGTTCGTAGGGTTAGAGAAGACGTTTGGTGAGGTCGACGTACTCCGCGGCATTGACCTCGAGGTCGGTAGCGGTGAGTTCCTCGTTCTGGTCGGCCCAAGTGGCTGTGGAAAGAGCACGCTGCTCCGGTGCCTCGCCGGTCTTGAGCAGCCCACTGCAGGCCAAATCTTCATCGATGATGATCGGGTCGACGTACTCAAGCCTCAGGACCGAGACGTCGCGATGGTGTTTCAGTCCTACGCGCTCTACCCCCATATGACGGTGGCGCAGAACATGGGCTTTGCCCTTCGTCTTCGCAAGAAGCCACAGGCTGACATCGATCGAGCGGTTCATGAGGCGGCCGAGATGCTCAATCTCGAAGACCTCCTAAGCCGTATGCCGGCCGAGCTATCGGGTGGGCAGCGGCAGCGGGTCGCTATGGGGCGGGCCGTTGTGCGGCGACCGAGGGTGTTCCTCTTTGATGAGCCGCTCTCAAACCTAGACGCGTCTCTGCGTGGACAGCTTCGGATCGAGCTCAAGCGCCTCCACCAGAGCCTTGGGACCACGATGGTCTACGTCACTCACGATCAGACCGAGGCGATGACCCTTGCCGACCGTATTGCCGTCTTGAACGGTGGGCGGCTCCAGCAGCTGGCGACGCCAGGTGAGATTTATGGAATGCCGACCAATCGCTTCGTCGCGGGCTTTATGGGAACGCCACCAATGAGCTTCCTTGAGGGACTAGAACCCGGTGTAGTGGTTGGTGTACGACCGCACGAGGTCCGACTTGGCGAAGGGCGGCTCGAGGGGAAGGTTCAGCTGGTTGAGCCGATGGGCTCAGAGGCCTTTGTCCACCTCTCGCTTGGGACCGACCGCTTGGTGGCTCGATCGGTGAGACCGCCGCAAGTGGGGGAGACTCTCAACGTCGCTCTAGGCCGAACGTATCGGTTCTGCCCTCAGACGGGTGAGGTGCTTCCTTCAAAGTGATCGGGGGTTCAACCCGTCATTCGCAGCTGAAGATGCCGCCCAACAGGGCTCCGCCCAGCTCGGATGTGGACATGACACCAAAGACTTCGAGTGCGCGACCTTCCGCGGCATCAAGCCAGAGATCGGCCTCAAACTGGGTGCCCCACCAGTCGCCGTCGAGCAGCTGAATCGCGCCATCTGGTCCATTGTCCATCGCATAGAGCGTGCCGGCATCGGACTCGATGTGAGCAACGTGGCTCCGCCTGCCGATGTGAGCAATGGGCGCCCCCGTCAGGTCAAGCACGTCCACTTCGAGCTTGAGAGTGGTGTCGGGCCACTGGCCTCGAAGAACACCCATAAGTTCGCAGTCTTGGGACTTAATGTGAGGGCCGAGGACGTCAACGAGCGCGTCTGTACTTGGCGTCGCGTTCATACCATCAACACGAGCAGCCTCATCGCTGTCTAGCCATGCGTCGTGTGCTCTCGTGGCCGACTCGAGCCCAAGGGTCGAGGTCGGTTCAGCGCTGCCAGCACAGCCTGCCAGCACAGATGCGAGCATCAAAAGGTGGGTTCTACTCATGGAGATTCCCTCTGCGGCTAAGGGTGGTTGGAATTCCACGGTGGCGTGAGAGGGAGAACGGACGGGCCTTGTCCCGACTTGAGGGGTCACGAGCAGAAAAATTCTCAATAAACCCCGGCGGCTGGAGGTTTGAGTGCCACATGTTAAGCCGGCGGCTGGAGGCGAGATGGCACGCATGCTGATGGGGCCCCTCACACGAGCACTCGTGGTTGAAGGCCCTGACCACACGCTCGACGAGCTTCTCCGTGACCAGGGCATGACGGTGACTCGAATGGAGCACGCCCCCGATGAGGTCGAACTCATTGATGCGCTCAAGGGCTCGCGCGCCCAGGTGCTGTTTAAGCGGTCGAGGGCACCCGTGACTCGAGCCGTGGTCGAGGCATGCCCTGATCTCTTCGCTATCCAGTTGTGCTGTATCGGTGATGACTCGGTCGATAAGCAGGCCTGTGCTGATCACGGTGTCATGGTCTTCAATGATCCCGTCAGCAATGGACGCAGCGTAGTGGAGCTGGTGATTGCCCATCTCATTTCGCTCTCACGTCGACTCTACGAGACCGATCCTGCGTGTCGTCGAGGTGTTTGGGATAAGAACAACACCGAGCGGTATGAGATCAAGGGGAAGGTTCTGGGTCTGCTGGGCCTCGGCAACATCGGCCGGCAGGTTGCTCGCGCCGCAGAGGCCCTCGGAATGCGAGTTCGGTTCTACGACTCTCGATACGCGGCATCCGAGGTGGGAGTCGAGTTTGGTTGGGAGGCGGCCTCCAGTATCGAAGATCTTATGGCGGGTTCCGACTACGTGAGCGTTCATTTCTCGGCTCGCAATGACCGAGGGGAAACCAACGAAGGGGTGCTGACTGAGGCGGACCTCAAGGCCCTTGGACGAGACCGACCAGCGGGCTCTCCACGCATCTTTTTGAACCTCGGTCGTGGCTTTTTGCACACCCCTGAGGCGCTGCTTGCCGCAATCGCGTCGGGTTCGGTGCGACGGGCGGCCGTAGACGTGTACCCCATCGAACCTCGGGGACAGGAAGAGTGGCTGAACCCTTATGCGGAGGAGCCGAGAGTCGCTGTGACCCCGCACATTGGGGCGGCTACCCAAGAAGCTCAGCCTCGTATCGCGAAACGTGTCGCGTGGACCATGGGGCAGTTCTCTCGGAATGGGACGGTACGTGACATGGTCTTTTCGCCGCGTGCTCGCCTGGGTTTGGTGGACCAGACTACGCGCTCAAAGGTGCTGTTGGCGGTTGCTCACAGCACCGCTCGAGGAACCAAGCGGGCTGTGGATGAGGCCATCTACCAGGCGGGTGCGAGCAACCTCAGTTCAGTTCACAGAGACTTCGAGGACCTGGGTGTGGCCTACGACCTCTCCATCATCGATCGGCCGCTGTCGGAGGACGAGATAGCGGGGCTCGTCGAAATGGCGGGCGAGGTCACCGGCGACCCACGTGCCATCCGAAGTGTGCGCCAAATCCAGCTGTAGGTCCCGCCGTCGGCACGAAGATCAGGCCTCTGCGACGTGCTCGTTGATCGTGGGCTCCACAGACTCAGCCAGTCGAGTCAGCCGGTCGTGCAGCTCGTCGGCGTGTTCATCGTCTGCGTAGAGCAGCTGGGAGAGCGCCGTCGAATTCGTGAGGGTTAGTCCTGTGGCGGTCAGTGTTTGAAGGTAGAAGTCGAGCAACTTGTCGAGAATCTCCTCCGGATCCTGATTGATCTCAAAGGGCGCTGACTGACTGCGAACGGGGTTGCCGTCAGCGTGCAGAAGTGTGCCGGCCTGCGCCATCGCGTTGATCACTGCACGAACGTGCTTGGCGGCGACGGCCGGTTCTGTATTTCGGCATCGCCGTGCCGTATCTCCGACCGTGTAGCGGAGGGTGTTCTTGCGCTTGCGCTTGGAACGTTCATTGACGTGGTCTACGAACTCGTGAACGACCGTATGGCGGTGCATGTGATCGAGCGGATTGAGGCCCATGCCGTCGAGGAGGAGCCTCATTTCATTTGCGGCACCCTCGAGCGGCGGGAGCGTGTCGCCGATGTCTTCATCACCCTGTGCGGATCCTTGGTCGGGAAGGGTACCGGCCTCGTAGACCTTGTAGCCCCCGGCCTTCTCTGCCCGGGCCAGGCCGACGAGTCCCTTGTCTCGGGCCGCCTCAAGGAACCTTGCGAAGCCGCTGAACCCATAATCGGACTCGTTAAAGGTAGGCGCTTTTCGTTGCATGGACTGCTTGATGACCCCCGCTAGGACGGGTTGAGGGTCATCTTTCTGGAGGCCCTCTAGGGTCTCCATTAAGAACTCGAAGGCTTGAGCCTTGGACATGGTGAGGACACCCGCGTCGGGCGATTCGTCCGCTTGCTCTTCTGCCGCTTCGGGTTGCTGAGCCTTCTTCCGCTTCAGAGACTCGTAGAAGATGAACTCATCGCATGCCGCAATGAGCAGCCGGCTTGTGCTGCTCCGTGTTCCGATTCCCACGACCCTCTTGTTCATGGAGCGCAGGCGCATAACCAGCGGTGTGAAGTCGGAGTCTCCGCTCAAGATGACGTAGGTGTCGATGAAGTCACGGGTGTAGACCAAGTCCATGGCATCGACGACGAGCGCGATGTCGGCTCTGTTCTTGTCGTGTCCGCCGTAGCTCGGCAGTTCGTGCATCTGAACGCCGGCCTCCAGTAAGCTCTGCTTGAAGCGAGCGTACCGTCCCCAGTCTCCATAGGCCCGCGCTTCGAGAATGCGGCCCTTGTCTTTGAGTCGATTCATGACCGCGTTGATGTCAAAGCGACCCAGACGCTCCTTCTCACAGCCGGCGGAGATGTTCTCGAAGTCGATGAGAACGCAGAGGTTCTGTTCCATGTCTGGCCTTTGGCGACGCGCATATCGATCGTCGGGGGGGGGCGCCACGGTCCCCTTTATAAGGGTTCGCGTTCAATGGCTCAAGGAGGTACGCTAAAACGGGGGAAAGAGTTCATGTCGACCTTTGATCGGTTTGTTGGGGCG
>CAZKOI010000228.1:0-6059 GCA_964554315.1 uncultured Enterobacterales bacterium
TAGAGGGCGCCGCTTGGGCCAGCGCCTCTGCGCTCGCAGTATGGTCGATACTTCGGGTGGTGGCCGTGTACCTGCTCTATAGATGCCACCCGTTCTCTTGGCGCGCCATGATCTTTATGGGTGGAATGACCCTTGCGGGACTCATCGTTCACTCCCCCCTCTCTTCAATGTCCTGGATCGCTCGGATCGCCATCGTCAGTGGCCTAACCACAGGAGGGCTGGCCCTGTTCTGGATCTTCGCTCGCACGGAGGCCGACGAGGCCGTCTTAAAGCGGGTGCGTAGCCGAATTCAGAGGCTCATCAGCTGAGCTTACTCTTCAGGCGCCGTGCAAGACCCCGGACTTTCGTCGCCGTGGAGGCCATCGTCACCGGGGCATGCTGGAGCCGAAAGGTCAGCGGCACATCCATCACCGTAGGATGATGAATACCGTGCTCCCAGAGGCCGTCCTCGCCCCATGCATCACCGTGATCCGCACACACCAACGTGTTGGCATGGGCAAATCGCTCTAGGAGTGGTCCGAGGCGGTCATCGACCCACTCGAGACAGGCCAGCTGACGCCGTGCGCATTCCTTCGCGTCATTCACATCGCCCGCAAAAGGTCTACACGGATTGTACTCACGGTCCCATGGGGCGCCCTCGTGCCAGTATGGGACGTGGGTCTCACCCACATTGATAAAGACGAAGGCTCGCTGACCATCGAGGCCATTCAGGTGGCGATCGACAAACTTCAGCTGCTTCTCCAGCGACCAGCAGTTGCCTGCGTACCAGTAATGGTCAAAGTCCTCCACAAGAGGCTGAGCCGTCTGTGTCGTGTCGTCAAACCAACCCGCGGCGCCCGTACCAATCGTCGTGTAGCCACAGGCACTCAGGCCCTGGACAACATTCTTTCCCTTGATGGTCAGAAACTCGGTGCCCTTAGAAGGATAGCCCCCACCAACTATCTTGAAGATCTTGCCAAACTTGGGGTTCACCAGGGGCTCGGCTCGTTCCGGAACACCGGGCGTGAACCCAACAAACATGGCAGCATGCGACGCAAAGGTGAAGTTACCCGGCGCCTTAGCCTTGTAGCTCGGTCCCAGCGCCTTGATGTTGGCAGCCGTCGCCCGCTCGAATGTGTCGTAACGGCAGGAGTCGAGCGTAATGAAGAGTATCGAAGTGGGATCCAGCATCGTCCTTCCCTAACGGAAAGCGGGCCCGGGAGAGTAAATCCTCCGAGCCCGCCCTGCGATGGTGTGAACGTTCGGTCTACAGACCAATATCGTTCATGAGGTACACGCCACCTGCGTCCACATCGGTGGTGTCCTTCTTCGCTGCACCGATGAGAATCGCACTGTTTCCGTCCCCATCGAAGTCGCCCGCGAAGGCCAACGAGCTTCCCAGCTGGTCACCCACGCTGTCTCCCTCCAGTCGCACGCCCGCATCCGCGGCGGCGATCGTTCCGGCCATCGTGCCGTAGAAGACGTAGACCGCGCCCGTGTCGGACGTTCCGCCCGCCGTTGGAGCCGAGACCATCACGTCGTCCATACCATCACCGTCGACGTCTCCACCGCCGGCCACCACGGTACCAAACTGGTCCTCAACCCCTTCGCCCGTGAGCTTGACGAAGGCGTGCTCATCGATGGCGCCGCCGGCTCCACCACCACCAGCGACGATGTAGGCTGCACCTGCATTGTCCCCACCGGCATCATCGAGCGTGGCTCCAGCAATGATGTCGTCCTGTCCGTCACCGTCAATGTCACCTGCCGAGCTAACCCAACCGCCGAGACGGTCTGAGGCCGACTCGCCCGTGAACTGTACGTCCGCCGCATCGAGTCCAGTGAAGCCAGAGACTGGGCCGAAAACCACATAGACCGAGCCGGCGTTGGGGCCGCCCTCGTTGTTGTCTGGCGACCCCACAACCACGTCGTCGATGCCATCGGCGTTGTAGTCGATCGAGGCGAGCGACCCGCCGATGCCGTCGTTGTTTTCCTCTCCGTAGACGTAGGTATCCACCTTCGTGGCATCCGTTGCTGAGATGATGCCCGTGTCAATCGGACCCCAGAGAATGTAGGCCGTACCGTTGTTGGGTCCGCCTTCGTCCGCGCCCGGTGACCCAATGAGGACGTCGCCCTCTCCATCCCCATTGAAGTCGCCGTGCCCCAAGCCCAGTCCAGCATAGCTGTAGGCGTTGCGGCCCTCGAACATCACGTCGTAGTCCGCAAGCGAGCCTGAGACACCGCCGCTGAAGTTGATGTAGACCTTGCCCGATCCGTTCCCCGTCGGATCAGCAGCAGGAGCGGCGACAACCAAGTCTGCCGACCCGTCATCATTGACGTCATCGACGATCCGAACCAGTCGACCGGCCTTGTCCGCGGGGTCTTCGCCCGTCAACATGATGTCTGCTTCGTCGAGGGTCATCTCCTCCGGGAGGCTCGTTCCGCCGTAGACGACGTATGCGGCTCCTGCTGCAGCCGCAGCGGTGGACTCTTCCTTGGCCCCAATGACGATGTCATCATAGCCATCCGCGTTCAGGTCACCGCCACCACTGACCGAGATCCCGGCTTCGTCTCCGCCAGCCGCACCCCAGAGCACAACATCTGCCGCCTCGGGCTCCAGCGCACACTCGCCACCCTCGCCATCGCAGTTGTTGTCCAGGCCATCGTCACAGATCTCGTCGGCGCCAGGGTTGACCTCCGCACGCGTGTCATCGCAGTCATCCGCCGTGGTTGCGTAGGCTTCGGGCGCCTCGCACGCCTCCGTGGTGGATTCCGGCGTTCCGAAGCCGTCTCCGTCCGCGTCAGCGTAGAAAACACTGGTCACCTCTTCGTCGACCGTGCCGTCACAGTCGTCATCCTTGGTGTTGCACACCTCGACTTGATCGGGGTTGATCGACGCGTCAAGGTCGTCACAGTCATCCGTGTTCGCGGAGAATCCTGTGCTGGGAAAGCAGGCCAGCTCCGTGGGGTTGCCTGGCGCACCGTAACCATCGCCGTCCGCATCATAGGTAAAGGTCGACTTCGACCCAAGCTCGGCGTTGGTGTCGTCACAGTCCTCACACGCCGCCACGCCATCGCCGTCGATGTCATTGAATCCCGTGGAGCCATCGCAGTTGTAGTCCGTCGGATCCCCACACACGTCCTCCTGGCCCGGGTGAATGGCGTTCGACGCGTCGTTGCAGTCCCCAGCGATCTTGACGTAGCCATCCGGGAGCGTGCACTGGGACACGGTGGTCAGCGGGTCACCGTATCCGTCCCCGTCGAGGTCCGCGTAGAACTCGAGGATGAGCCCCTCGTCCACTCGTCCATCACAGTTGTTGTCGATGCCATCGCACACTTCGTCCGCGTCCGGGTTCACCGTCGCGTTGTTGTCGTCACAGTCCTTGTCGGAGAATCCATCCCCGTCGTCGTCACTGGCACATCCCACAACCGCAAGGCTCAGGCATGAAAAAATAAACCATTTGGATACCCGCATCACATTCTCCCAATACGAGGATGACCCCTAGGTGTCCCCCAAGACACCAGTGAGTTGGAGTGTAGATCCCTTTGGATTCACAGTCAATCGCAAGGGAGACGAGAGGTACCCGAGAGCCGTTCATGAGCCGCCACCCCGCTCACCCACTGGTCCGGCCCGTCACAGTCGCCCGACTTGAAACAGCTAAAACCAAGCCTTTAACCTATACATTTAAGCGACACTAAGAACCCATAGGCGGACGCAGACGGAACCCCACTATTCGACCGCTGTTCCAAAGCACTCATCCGGGACAACCGCACGAGCGCGTTCGCACAGAGTGGCGCGAGCGCGAAAAGAGTAAGAGGCTAATCTCGCGCCCTAAACCGGCCCCACAGGGTAGAGTGAGACGATGCACATCTTGATGTTTTGGCTGGCTGCTAGCGGTTGCAGCCTGAGATCGGTTCTCCCCTCCGGGTCGGTGTTGTCGCGCGAACAGATCGAATCCTTTGCTGATCCGAGACCCAGCAACGTGGCCTATAAGGGTCCACCTGGCAGTATGTCCCCGGTCCTGCCTCTGACGGCTTTCGGACTTACCTACAGCGTGGACGTGGTGCTCGTGAGCCAACACCCCGACTGGGACATGCATGAGTACGCGCGGCTCGACCTGCCTACGGGACCCCTCTGGATCGCGAAGGACTCCGACCACGACGGCAGACAGACCATCGTTGCAGACGTCGACGACATCCAACATTGGTTGGCCGAGATTCCGGCTCCAAGGATCTCACAGCCCATGACTGTTCGAGACGATTCGAAGGGCGACATCGTTGACGTCGAACTCACCTACACCAATCCCAAGGGTCAACTCACCGAGGTCTGGGCCAAGGGGACCATGGCCCGTCATCCACCGCGAAAGAGAAACGGAAACACCATGGGCCATAGCCGCGACGCGGTCGCCGCTGTGCTTGACCTCGAGCGCTTTAGTTCAGACATCGATGGTGGAATTCGTATCGACGGAGAAGACCAAAAGATCGCTCGAATCCTTGGCCTCGTGCCCTTTCGATACCTGCTCCGCCAAACCCAAGCCGGCCTCGCAGTGGCGAGCTTTCGACAGACCAGCACCCCGGAGGGGTTCAAAATCGAGCGGCCTATTCCCGGAACCCCGGATTGGCCGACATCGGGTACGGAGTCGTGGACATGGGACGGACAAACCGCACAATTCAGCAATGAACTACTGACCTATGCATACACCTTTAAGGACAGGGAGTTGGTCGAGATCAAAGTAGCGCAGCTTGGGCGCCCCTCGGAGACCTTTCACATGCAGTTTCAACCGGCCCTTCCCGACCTGCGACGCCCGTTTGAAGGCGAGGCTCGCTCCCGCTTTGTCATGCATGTCGCCGGACAGCCGGGTCACGGCACGGGCATGGTCGTGATCCGCTCAACCGGCGAGCAAGCGGAGCTGGAAGTGCACCCCTCCGCTCCTCATTGGCTCCGAAGTCGACCGATGAAGACATCGATAAGCGGCCTAGGCTCCCCCATTGTGGATGTCACCACCCACATGTACGAGCCGTAAAAAAAAACGCCCATCCGGAAGCCGGATGGGCGCGTTGACCCGGAGGTCAGAGGCTTATTGCCAGTGGCTCGCGCCGGACTCACCGCCAGAAGCGACGATTTCGTCGTACTGACCAGTGCCGATACCCCAGAATGCCCAGCTGGTGCTGGACTCGACGCCGCAGTGCAGGGTCATGGAGTTTTGGGCAACCTCGTCAGGAGTGGTTGCGCAGCCAAGGCTGAGGGTGTCAATGAGGTCGTGACAGATGTCGGTGATGCCGCTCACGCAGTCCTCACCGTACCAGCCAGCGTCACCAGCACCGGTCTCAGCCAAGCTGAGGTAGTAGCCGTTAGCGGTGTCGCCGTTGGTCACAGCTGCATCAACCGATGAGCCGGTCCAAGTCACGCTGAAGGTAGCGTCGGCATCGGCATCAGCATCAGCATCAGCATCAGCGTCAGCGTCAGCATCGGCGTCAGCATCAGCCTCAGCGCCGGTGTCGCACTCGACGCCAGTGTCTTCACAGTCATCCTTCTTACAGCCGATAGAGAGCGCTGTAAGACCCATAAGTGTAAGAGTCAGGTTCTTCATGATTGTCTCCTCCGAAGAAATCTACCGGATCGTCAGCCAACCTGACGCTCCGCGGTCCGAAGCGTAACTTAGTTTTTGTTGATGCACACAGATTTCCTGCTCTTCGAGCTCAGCAGGGCCAAAGATTTGGAGCAAACCGCGCTATCTTGGACACGCCTTCGCAGAGTAATACTCATAGAGCGTCTCATCCTCACCGCCCATTTTGAGGCAGCGCCCGTCCCACGAAAACAAAGCCCAGACTTGCTTTTCTAGACCGTCGCGGTGCATCCAGGTCTGGCCGACATCGAGCGTGCCATCCCAGTTTTCCTGTCCAACGCCGTTCACGCTCACCAAGTAGTGCGTCCCTTCGATGAGGTCGTCTTCGGTGATCAGCTCATGGCAGAAAGGACCCTCCGGGCAGTCTTCCCCGTACCATCCTGTGGCCCCCATCCCCGCCTCGACAATTCCAAAGTATCCTCGCGACACCCCCGCGATATTGACCTCCAACTGCGT
>CAZKOI010000229.1:0-2081 GCA_964554315.1 uncultured Enterobacterales bacterium
CCTCGTCTGACCAGCCCCAGGTGTAGCGAACTTCGTCTCCGCCGCGCTCTTCAATCGGGATGTCTTGACCTGAAGGGCACGCTGTATCAATGGTGGTCGTCGGGGCGGCCACATAGAACGGGATGCCGTGGGCCGCAGCCACGACAGCGCTGGAGTAGGTGCCGATTTTGTTAGCAACATCGCCATTCGCAGCGATGCGGTCGGAGCCCACAATGACCATATCGATCTCACCTCGCTGCATGAGGTGGCCCGTTGCATTGTCCGCAATGACAGCATGGGAGACACCCTCACTGGCGAGCTCCCAAGCGGTCAGGCGAGCGCCCTGACCACGAGGTCGGGTCTCGTCCACAAAGACATGGACCGGGTTTCCGGCTCGGTGTGCGACATAGATGGGAGAGAGCGCGCTGC
The DNA here is from genome assembly GCA_964554315.1 of uncultured Enterobacterales bacterium. Lineage (GTDB taxonomy): Bacteria > Myxococcota_A > UBA796 > UBA796 > UBA796 > UBA796. The sequence continues at coordinate 409 of CAZKOI010000229.1, forward strand.
CCCAATCGACGAAGGCCAGCCAGCCAGCGTTGCAGTGAGTCGAAATTTTGGCGCCTTGTGGAATCAGCGGAGCGCCATGACGTCCTATAGACTCGCAGCACGCTGCATCGTCATCCGCAACGCTCTGAGCGGCAGCGCATGCCGCTTCACGTGCGGCCCGGAGATCATCTCCTGCCGCGCTGATGGCGCTCAAGACGGTCTGAATACCGTAGAAGAGATTTTGGGCTGTCGGGCGGGTATTGCTCAGGGTGTTGGCGGCCGCCTCGATATAGGCATGGAAGCCAAGCTCGGGGGCCTCAAGCGCGGCCTGAGCCATACCGTAAGCGCCAGTGGCACCGATGGCGCCCGCACCCCGAACAACCATCGTGGAGATGGAACGCGCTGTGTCTCGATGATGAGGCAGCTGAGCGATCTGAAACCGGTGGGGAAGGAGCGGCTGATCAATCATGTGAACAGTGGAGCCCTCCATCCAGACCGTACGAGTGGGTTGGCCATTGACGAGCATGCTGCCTCCTTGGTCGTCTACCTTAGCCCGTCTTGAGCAAGCCCCAGACGAAATTTGGACTTATAGCGTTGCCATGGACTGGAAGCGGCTAACGTCTGATGTGCAGTTCTTGGGAACGTTTCCTGGGCGACTGCCCGAGGCTGTGCTCCCAGAGGTGGCCTTCGTGGGTCGCTCCAATGTCGGCAAATCAAGTGCGATCAACGCCCTGCTGAACAAGCGAAAGGCCGCGAGAGTCAGCGGTACTCCCGGCCGAACTCAGGCCGTCAATCTCTTCAGCGTGTCGGATACGCTCACCTTTGCTGACCTTCCGGGGTATGGGTTTGCCAAGGCTCCCGAAGGCGCACGAAAAGCGTGGGGTAGGTTGGTTCGGCGCTACTTACTGAACCGTGAAGCGCTTGCGCTGGTCGTACAGTTGGTGGACGCTCGACACCCTGCGCAGAAGGTCGACATTGAGATGGTGGACATGCTCTCGGATGCTGATGTCCCCTTCATCGTTGTCGCGACCAAGATCGATCAGGTCAAGCGATCGAGGCATGCCGCGCACCTCAAGGCGATCGGCAGCGGGCTGGGGATTGAGCCCGACCAAATCATCACCTTCTCCTCAACCGAGAAGATCGGTTTGGATTTAGTTTGGTCCGTTCTTCTAGACGTCGTCGGGGAGTTTGACTGGCCCCAAGGCGACTAGCTACCGATTCCCGGCACCAAGATCAAGAGCTCGATGGTTCCGAGGCTCACAGCACCATCGCCAATGACCAACAGGTCAATCCTGAAGATGCGGTCGTCGTAGGACGGCGGGAGCGTCGCCCGAAGCTCGACGGTGAAGTCGAGTGTGATTTCTTCACCCGATGTGACGGAAATACCCGTGTATCGCATGGGATCAATTGAGCGCACGAAGCCCCAGATGTCGTCGGGTGCCATCATCTCGACGGTTGAGAACTCGACGCTATGGACCAAGTCTTGGATAGCGTTGACAATCGTGCTCCGGAATGTGGAGCTACCGCCGGACCACGAGAACACAAGGGGGTCATCGACGTAGCCGTCACCGTCGGTGTCCGCGTACGACCCTGTGCCTGCTGCAAGGGTGTGCATTTGGCCGGACGACGCGCCGCCAACGCCCATTCCAACCAGGCGCGCGCCGATTTCGTTCACCGCGCTGATGACATCGGAG
>CAZKOI010000229.1:2091-6010 GCA_964554315.1 uncultured Enterobacterales bacterium
TGTGGCGTAACTGTCGGCGTCCCTCATCGCGTTGTCCGTCACGTAGAAAATGACGGGAAGCGCAAAGTCACGGAAACCAAAACCACCGATGCTGCCTCCGCCCGAGCTGGACGCGGTGAAGGCCTCGACGGTCCCCCCGAACGGATCTGTCGGGTCGGCCAGGAATGGCGGTACATCGGTGCCGCTGTCAAAGGAGCCGTTACAGTTTTGGTCGTAGCCTGCACCGGATGCGGCTTGGTAGACCGCCTCCATGCCGGACTCCGGACCGTCAGATCCGCAGTGCAGAGGGGTAGAGGAGAGGGTGCTCTGAATGGCCGAGACGTCGTCGGTGATTTGCCGCCGCAGTGTGAAGGGGCGGTCACCACATCCACCGCTTCCCATGCTGCCGTAGGCGTAGTCATCGAAGGTCGCAGAGCCGTACTCCGCATCGGGAATGACCGCGGCGAGCTCAGTCACGATGTTTGAGAACTCTGTCGATACGGCGGACACCGTCGAGCCCATCGAGCAGGTGGTATCCACCAAAAAGGCGACGTCGACCTGGCTGACGTTGAGCGAGAAGGTATGGCTCTGGGTCACTGACGGCCCGTGGGCATCGAGGATAATAAACTCAGAGGTGCTCGAGCCGGGGTCCAGCGGGCTTGTGCCTGCCGCGACCTCGATACCGTCCGAAACTCCATCGGAATCCGTATCTGGATCGAAGGGGTCGCTGCCCGATGCCAGCTCATCACCGTCGCTGAGGCCATCGCCGTCGGAGTCGTAATCCGCAAAGTCGTACAGACCATCGCCGTCGCTGTCTCGCGGCTCGTCGCTCGGACTTGTGACCCCGGACTCCTCAGAGTCGGTTAGCCCGTCGCCATCGGAGTCGTAGTCGAGATAGTCAGGCGTGCCGTCCCCGTCGGTATCTCTGGGGCCTGCCGTCAGGGATGACCCGGACTCATACACATCACCCACGCCGTCGCCGTCGGAGTCGGAGTCGAAGTAATCTGGGATCCCGTCTCCATCAGAATCAAGGGGAGTGGGGCCGTCTCCCCACTCGACGTCGTCCGCAATACCGTCGCCGTCTGAGTCAATGTCCGCAAAGTCTGGGATTCCATCACCGTCGGTGTCGCGCGGCGATGAGGGCGTCATACCCGCCTCATAGGAGTCGGGTATTCCGTCGCCATCCGAGTCGAGATCGAGGTAGTCGGGGACGCCGTCTCCATCCGTATCCACGGGGTCCGAACCCACCCAGGGATCGCCCGCCTCGATGCGGTCGGGTATGCCGTCCCCATCGGAGTCGTCGTCGAGGTAGTCGGGGATACCGTCTCCGTCTGAGTCGCCATCTCCCTCGTCTTCGTCGGCGATGCCGTCGCCGTCACTGTCCGTCCAATCAGGCTCCGGCCCGGTGTCAGACCACCAGTCCCCACCATCACCTGGCCCGGGCCCGGGCTCGGTGTCGGTATCGGTATCGCTGTCGGCAGGCTCACCGGTGTCGTCGATGACTGTGCCCTGTTGGTCACCCGTATCTGAGGGCGCCCCCCCATCCGGCAGCGTCGCGCCTGGAGGCTTGCCGACATCCTCGGGAGCGGGGGTGGCACAGCCGTAAACCGAGGCCGCGATCAGAGCCGCGACAAGAGTGCTCAAGCTTGGATTGTTCATACTTCCCTCAGCCTTGGCCTAACTGCCTATTCCTGGCACGAGAATCAAGAGGTCGACGACGCCTAGGCTTACAGCACCGTCGCCGATCACCAAGAGTTCAATGTTGAAGATCCTGTCGTCGTAGGATGGCGGCAGCGTTGCTCGCAGCTCGACGGTGAAATCCAACGTAATCTCTTCGCCTGAGCTCACCGAGATTCCGGTGTACCTCATCGGGTCGATGGAGCGAACGAATCCCCAGATGTCGTCCGGAGCAACCATCTCTACCGTCGAGAACTCGACGCTGTGCACCAGGTCCTGGATGGCATTGACGATCGTGCTGCGGAAGGAGGAGCTCCCGCCCGTCCAGGAGAAGACCAGGGGATCGTCGACGTAGCCATCGCCATCGGTGTCCGCATACGACCCAGTTCCGGCCGCAAGGGTATGCATTTGTCCTGAAGAAGCCCCATAAACGCCCATCCCAACAAGCCGGGCTCCGATCTCGTTGACAGCGTTTATGACGTCTGACCCGCTTGCATCTCTCGGACAGCCCCCGGGGGTTCCGTAGCCCGCCTCTGGATCGCGCATTGCGTTGTCAGTGACGTAGAAGATGACCGGGAGTGCGAAGTCTCTGAAGCCGAACCCACCAATCCTTCCGCCGCCGCTGCTGCTGGACGAGTAGGCCTCTGTAGAGCCACCGAAGGGGTCAGAGGGGCTGGCCATGAACGGAGGGACGTCGGTCGAGGAGTCGAAAACCCCGTTACAATTCTGGTCATATCCTGCGCCGGTAGCCGCCTGGTAAACGGCCTCCATCCCCGACTCGGGACCGTCCACGCCGTAGTGCAAGGGCGTCGTCGAGAGGGCGGTCTGAATGGCCCCAATGTCGTCGGTAATCTGGCGGCGGAGAATAAACGGGCGGTCGCCTGAGCCGCTGCTGCCGTAGCCACCATACGCGTAGTCATCGAATGTACCGGACCCGTACTCCGCATCGGGGATCACAGCGGAGAGCTCAGTGACGATGTTCGAGAACTCGGTGGATACCGCAGACACGGTGCTGCTCATCGAGCCCGTGGTGTCGACCAAGAATGCGACATCCACCTGGCTCACCGTCAGCGAGAACGTGTGACTCTGCGTAATCGACGGTCCATGCGCGTCCAGGACAATGAATTCTGACGTGGTCGAGCCGGGATCGAGCGGGCTTGTGCCCCCCGCGACCTCAATGCCGTCGGAGACGCCGTCGCCGTCCGTGTCGGGGTCAAAGGGGTCGCTTCCTGAGGCGAGCTCGTCCCCATCGCTCAAACCATCACCATCCGAATCGGCATCGGCGAAGTCATAGAGTCCGTCACCGTCGCTGTCTCGTGGCTCCTCCCCAGGACTGGTGACCTCGGCTTCCTCGGAGTCGGAAAGTCCGTCGCCGTCAGAGTCGTAGTCCAAGTAGTCCGGGATTCCGTCGCCGTCAGTGTCTCGAGGGCCTGCTGTGAGAGAAGAACCTGACTCGTAGATATCGCCGACACCATCGCCATCGGAATCCGAGTCAAAATAATCCGGGATTCCGTCGCCATCGGAATCGAGAGGCGTGGGGCCATCGCCCCACTCGACGTCGTCGGCTATGCCGTCGCCATCCGAGTCGATGTCGGCAAAGTCTGGGATGCCGTCACCGTCCGTGTCGCGAGGCGAGGTCGGGTCCATGCCGGCCTCGTAGGAGTCGGGGAGACCATCGCCATCGGAGTCGTCGTCGAGGTAGTCTGGGACGCCATCGCCGTCTGTGTCCACTGGGTCAGACCCCGCCCATGGATCTCCCGCCTCAATTCGGTCGGGGATACCATCGCCGTCGGAGTCGTCATCGAGGTAATCGGGAATGCCGTCGCCATCGGAGTCGCCGTACCCCTCGTCCTCATCGGCGATTCCATCCCCGTCGGAGTCGGTCCAGTCCGGCTCTGGTCCTGTGTCTGACCACCAATCGGTCCCGCCATCGGCTCCCGCATCCGCATCCGCATCGACGTCTGCATCATCGTCGCCAATGACGGCGCCCTCGTCCCCAGTGTCGTCCGTCTGGCCGCTGTCGTTGACCACTGGAGGTGGCCCGTTGGTACTGCCCTCATCCTTCGGTGCCGGTGTTGCGCAGCCGGCTATTAGGGCGACAACGAAACTCGTCGTCACAACATTCAGTCTGGACATAGCCTCTCCCAGTCCCAATGGTACCAACGGAAGAGCGTCAACGGCAAGGATTTATGCCCGCTTTGTCAGAAGGATGTACCGGGGACCACGACGATGATGTCGAGGGTGTCGAGGAGGATGTCGCCAT
>CAZKOI010000230.1:0-5939 GCA_964554315.1 uncultured Enterobacterales bacterium
TACACGCCCGCCGCGCTCTATGAGTTCAGCATCTACCCTACCCGTCGACTCGGTGTGGGCATCCGTGCGGGTGGCGGACTGGCGTTTACGCCGCTGCTGATGGACGAGGGGGCATACGCGAAAGATGTTGTCGGCGAAACGTGGGATAATGCACGTCCGACTGTCCATGACCAGCCCCACCCCATCGTCATAGGCGGGCCGACCATGGAGTACTACACGAAGCTCTCACACTTCTCTGTGGGCGTCGATGTCGACGCCTCCTACGCCGTCGGCTTCGACCTCGGCCTCTCGGCGACCGGTACCGTTAAGTACACGTTTTAGCAAGCCCATACTCCCCAGTGAGCGTGCTTTGAGCTAAGCTGATGCGCATGAATACTATCTACGCTCAGATGTTGATGGCGCTCGCCCTGGGATGCGGCGCTCAGCCTCTCGGCCAAAAGGCCGCAAACGACACCGGCGGCGGCAGTGGCCCTTCTCCGGTGGTGAACTTCGGAGGCGTTGAAGTTCAGCCATCGTCTTTTGAGTTCGGCGACGTCGAGGTTGGCACCACGGTCTCCGGGACATGGGTAGTCGATAACGACAGCGAAGACGTTGCGATCATCTCTTCGGCACTTGTTGAGGGTACGGGGTACCTCCTCGGCGCAGGGCTGACCTTTCCGGTGGACCTCGCTGCAGGTGGAATCACCACCGGTACCGTCAACTTCACTCCCCCGGCCGAGGGCGCCTTCTCCGGAAAGCTCAAGATTGGGATTGAAGGCGAGGACGGCTTCGCAGAGGTCGTTTTGCGCGGCCGAGGCGTGACGGGCTCTGTCACCACGGACGATACAGGGACTCCAGTCGGAGCCGGTGCGCTCACGACCTATCCTGAGGCTGTTGATTTCGGCGCAGTCGGCCTTGCTGAGACGGCTTATCGGACGGTCCAGATTCGAAACACTGGCTCTGGGGAGGTCATGATCACCCGCTTGACCTCGTCGAACGCACTGGTGTTCCAGGTCGAGCCTACGTTTTCGGTCCCCTACATCCTCTCTCCTGGCGCGGCTCAGAACGTAAACGTTGGCTTCAGCCCATACGAGATGACCGCCTACACGGCTGTCCTCGACATCGATGCGGACATCGCAGGTGGCGGCATATTGATTCCTCTCTCCGGCACCGGTGGAGACTCATCATGCTCCATCTGTTCACCCCTGATTTCCGTGTCGTTGTCGACGGGGGGCAGCGAGAGGCTCTCGCTCTCTCCGCCTTCGGGAATGGGCTGCACGGCCAACGGTGCGGTAACGGTGAGCAACTCAGGCGACATGCCACTCATTATCTCCGACGTCGTCCTCACCAACGACAGCATCAGCACATGCGGTGAGTTCAGCCGTTCGTGGGCGGGATCGGCTACTCTCTTGCCCGGTGAGAACACCACCATCGGTGTTGACTTCATCGCGTCGAGCGCGTGCATGGAATCGGCTTATCCAGGTACTGACCAAAACATGCTGCACATCCTCAGTAACGACCCCGACGACCCCGACTGGGCGATCGAGTTGGAGGCTGACGCGCTGTACTGCGGCGGATGAACTTGCAGGAGTGAGCCTGCCGGGGTACATCGCGGGGTCTCGATCCTGAGATTCAAACGTAAGAAGGCGCTCTGCGCCGTCCAATGCGAGGTACATCATGGCAGCAACCCAAGGCCTCTTGGCCAAGAAGATGGGTATGACCCGACTGTTCGCCGAAGACGGAACTGTGACCCCAGTCACCGTCCTCGATGCTTCATCCAATGTCGTTCTTGGAATCAAGACGGAAGACGGAAAGGATGGCTACAGCGCCGTCCAACTCGGCTTCGGTGAGAAGACCGAGAAGAACTTCTCGAAGGCCCAGCTCGGAAACTTCAAGAAGGCTGGCTCAACCCCTCGAGGCACGGTTCGGGAGTTCCGGCTTGATGACACCACAAGCTTCGAAGTGGGCAGCGGTGTGAACGTGACCGATCTCTTTGCTGATGGCGACAAGCTCGATGTCTCGGGTACATCTAAGGGGCGTGGCTTTGCCGGCGTCATGAAGAAGTACAACTTCGCTGGCTTCATTCGTACGCACGGTACTCACGAGTTCTTCCGTCACGGTGGTTCTATCGGTACTCGGCTCACTCCCGGCCACGTCCTCAAGGGCAAGAAGATGCCGGGACACATGGGCGCCGAGCGCGTCACCGTCCAGAATGTGGAGCTGGTGAAGGTCGATGCAGACCGGAACCTGCTCTTCGTCAAGGGCGGAGTCCCTGGCCACCGTGGAGCGGTGCTCGAGGTTCGGAAGGCTGTGAAGTAGACCTGAGTCACTGGACTCAAATAGAAACGCCGGCGATATGCCGGCGTTTCTCGTTTCGTCATTCGGCACCGCTAGGCTGAGCCGCTGTAGTTCGGTGCCTCGTGCGTGATAATGACGTCGTGTACATGGCTCTCCCTGAGCCCCGCACTCGTGATTCTGACGAACCGTGCTCCGTCCTGCATGGCCTGGATACTCGCGCTCCCCGTGTATCCCATCGCCGCTCGAAGCCCGCCCATCAGCTGGTACACCGTATCTTTCAGCGGCCCCTTGTAGGGAACACGTCCTACGATGCCCTCGGGGACCAGCTTACCGCCACCTTCTTCTGCACCATCTTGAAAATACCGGTCCGACGAACCTGCGCGCATCGCCTCCACCGATCCCATGCCCCGGTAGGCTTTGTATGACCGACCCTGGTACAACACCATCTCCCCGGGCGCTTCTGCTGTTCCCGCTAGTAGGGAGCCCACCATCACCACATCGGCGCCGGCTGCGATGGCCTTCGCAAGGTCACCTGAAAACTTGATTCCACCATCGGCGATAATCGGAATCCCTGCTGCATGAGCCACCTTGGCGCACTCGGCAATCGCGGTCAGTTGAGGGACACCGGTTCCCGCAACGATACGCGTCGTGCATATCGAACCGGGTCCAATGCCTACCTTCACACAATCCGCACCCGCCTCGATGAGCGCCTGAGTCGCCTCTGCCGTGGCGACATTGCCTGCGATGAGCACCAGATCCGGATACTTCGCCCGCAGCTTTTGGGTGGCATCAAGCACCCCCTGCGAGTGTCCGTGCGCCGTGTCGATCGCCAGGACATCGACGCCCGCTTCGACCAACAGCGCCGAGCGATCCATACAGTCCGCCCCGACACCTACGGCAGCACCGACCCGAAGGCGCCCACGAGCATCCCGGTTGGCATTGGGAAGGCGTGACGCCGCCTGAACATCCTTGAAGGTGATCAGTCCCTCCAGCGAGCCGTCCTCGCGAGTGACCAAGAGCTTCTCGATCTTGTGGCTCGCCATCAGCGCTTTGGCATCATCAAGGGCGACGCCTGGACGACACGTCACCAAGCGATCCTTCGGAGTCATGACATCCGAGATAGCGCGGTCTAGGTTGCGCTCAAATCGTAGGTCCCGATCGGTGAGGATTCCGACCAGCTTGCCATCGTCCACGATGGGAACGCCGGAGATTCGATTTTCGACCATGGTGCGACGAGCAGCAGCGAGTGACTGGCTCGGGTCCATCGTGATCGGATCGGAGACCACGCCCGTCATGGCACGCTTGACCTTGCTCACCTCGCGAGCCTGCTCCAGTGGGTTCAGGTTCTTGTGGATGATGCCCATGCCACCCTCAACGGCCATGGCGATGGCGGTCCTGGCCTCGGTGACCGTGTCCATGGCTGACGAGAGCAGAGGGATGTTGAGGTAGATATCGCGGCCCAGCCGAGTTCCTAGCGCAACATCTCGCGGAAGGACGTTCGAGTAGGCGGGCTGAAGCAGCACGTCATCGAAGGTGAGGGCGACGGGTGTATCAGGGGTGAGCATGGATTCCTCCACCCCCGGGGCATCCGAGGCCGGGAGGCCGTTTGTAGCCGTTGACCAATCGCCCGGCAACCTGTCGATGTGACGGGGGTGTGAGTACCGGGCATTTGCCTTCCGTACCTCAGTTGACACAAGGCGAGGCGCCCACTACTTGACCCCTTCGACTCAACGATTTCGGAGTACCCATGCGAACGATCGTCTCTTCCGCCCTCTGCCTCTCCATCGCTGCGGGATGTGCTAAGCACTCCGCCACCTACGAGCAGTCCGCTGCGACAGGAACCGCGGCGCAGTCTCAGACGCTCTACTCCGAAGGGCTCGAGCTCTGGGGCGCTCGGGACGACGCCGCGAAGCTAGAGGCAGCGCTTGCCAAATTTGAGGCGGCCTACACCGCCGATCCCACGAACCGCGACGCAGCGATCTTGTTGACGCGCGGCTGGTACTTTTGGGGCGACGTGAAGACGGACGACCCTGAGAAGAAGCTCGAGGCCTGGGACAAGGCTGTTCAGTGGGGCGGCCGATGCATGGCTGTGAACACCGACTTCAGCGATCTCATGAGCAAGGGAAACGAGACTGAGCGGACCGCGATCCGCGTGATGAAAGCGGAGGACGCGGGATGTTTGTACTGGGCCGCTTCAGCACTCGGAAAGTGGGCCAAGCTCAAGGGCTTCGCCACCCTGCTGAAGCACAAGGACACCGCCAAGGCTTATGTCACGAAGGTCGCGGAGCTGGACGCAGACTACTTCTACGCTGGCCCCGACCGCTACTTCGGGGCGGTCTATGCCGTCGCACCTTCCTTCGCGGGCGGTGACCTCACCAAGGCTGCTGAGCGTTTTGATCAATCCATCGAGAAGGAGCCCAACTACTTGGGGACCAAGGTGTTAAAGGCCGCGTACCTGGCCACCAAACAGCAAGATGAGGCCCTCTTCGAGAAACTCTTGAACGAGGTCATCGCTGCCGACGCCGACGCTATCCCTGAGCTGGGCCCCGAGAACCGTGCCGAGCAAAAGAAGGCCAAGGATCTCCTCGCTCAAAAGTCTGACTTCTTCGCCAAGTAGAGGACCCCATGATGAACAGTCGAATCTTCTCCGCATCGGCAGTGGTGGCGGCCGCCATCACCCTCTCGCCCAACCAGGTCGCTCACTCCGAGGCAGAGTTTGTCATGAACTTCGCGACGGTGGCTCCCGACAACACCCCTTGGGCGGATCAGCTTCGTGCCGTTGAAAAACGCATCGAGCGAGAGAGCGGTGGACGAATTCAGGTCAAGCTCTTCCTCGGCGGTAGCCTCGGCTCCGAGATTGAGTCCATTCAGGATGTCGCCCGTGGTGAGCGAATCCAGGGTGGAGGCTTCTCAACGGGCGCCATCGGCGAGGCCATGGACGTCCCGGTTCTGTCCATGATCGAGCTCCCCTACCTGTTCTCGAACAACAGTCAGGCAGACCGCGTCCTCGATGAGGTCCTCTTTACCCCCACACAGAGCGCGCTCGAGTCCAAGGGCTTTGTGCTCGGCGGCTGGGCCGAGAACGGCTGGCGCAACTTCGCGACCAACGGTCCCGCGTCGACTCCCGAGCAGCTTGCTCAGTACAAGATGCGTGCGCAAGAGAATCCCGTGCACATGGACATGTACAAGATGCTCGGTGTGCAAGCGGTCGCCAAGCCCGTCTCCGAGGTCCTCCCCGCGCTCAACACGGGAATCGTCGACGGCTTTGACAACACCGCACTGTTCTCCCTTGCGGCAGGGTGGCTGGAGCCGATCTCACACTACACGCTCTCACGCCACATCTACCAGCCGGCGGCGGTGGTCTACTCCAAGGCCTTCGTCGACAGCTTGCCTCCCGATCTCCAGAAGGTCGTGATTGGCGATCCGATGGCCGAGTCGGCTCGAGGTCGTACTGCAGTGCGCGCTCTCGAGGGCGAATTGCTTGAGACCATCAAGAGCATGGGCAAGCAAGTGGTCGAGCTTACGCCGGAGCAGCGCGAGGCGCTCAAAACGAAAACTCGGCCCGTACACAAGAGCTTTCTCGCGACCAACAAGGAACTGATACCTGTGTACAAGCAGGTGCTGGGTAAGCTCGGGGGATAAGCCCAGATGGGATCGCCGCT
>CAZKOI010000231.1:0-5936 GCA_964554315.1 uncultured Enterobacterales bacterium
GACAATCGCAGCAACAGCGGCCACCCAGGCCACGGTCTCATCCGGACGAGGACCCACCAGAACCGCGAGGATCGAGATCAGGGTGGCACGACCGAGCGTCACCCAAGTGGCAGGGCCAGGGAGGCCGGGCAGCCGTCGACGAGCCGGTTCTGTCGCGATGAGAGGAACCAGTACCGCGATGATCGTCCATAGGAGGCTTGAGCGGGAAAGGTCGAGGTGGCGGCACAGTACGGCAGCGCCGACGACAGAGCACGCAATGTGGGCAGCGATAAGCGCGAAGGCGGTCAAGACTCAGCCAGGGTGATAGGGGGCCACGACGGTAACACCATGCACTCGGCTAATTCATCCCCCACCGCAATGACCATGGCGACCCTCTGGGCGACCTTGTGCGATGCCTTCCACGGAGATCCGGCCCGTGGTGAGCGCGTGGTGGTGGCGCTTGAGCAGCGAGAAATGGATCAGGCTTGTCGGGATGTATTGAATCTCTTTGCGCCCCTCCTCGTGACACCCCGTCCCGATCGCCCGCTCGTGGTTGCTCACCTCGCCCAGAGTCTCGATGGCTGCATCGCGCAGGCCAATGGCGAATCGCACTGGATTTCGGGGGACGAGGACCTTGACCACACCCATCGCCTCCGGGCCGCCTGTGATGTCGTCCTCGTAGGCGCGGAGACGGTCGAGCGTGATGACTGTGCGCTCTCGGTACGGAGGGTCGAGGGCCCTCACCCTGTGCGCGTCGTCCTTGATCCGACGGCCCGCCTGAGCCCGGACCGAAAGATCTTTTCCTCGCCAGGAGGCGCCACGATCTGGATCACTGGGCATGACCATGCTCCCCAGGCAGAGACCAGTGACCGCATCGAAGTGGTCCAGTTGGCGACCCGACAGGGCCAGTTTGAGCTGGCGGATGTGCTTGAGGTGGTGAGCGCGCGCGGTCATCGGCGTCTCTTTGTCGAGGGTGGTGGGATCACGGTCTCGCACTTCCTGGAGGCAGGGCTGCTGGATCGCCTGCACCTGGCGGTTGCCCCGGTCCTGATAGGGGGTGGCCGTCCGACCATCGGTCTTCCGCTCGGGCCCACCCTCTCACACTGTCCTCGGCCCGCGATTCGTGTCTACGACATGGGGGATGACTGGCTCTTTGACTGCGACCTCCGCCTGACCTCCCCATGAGCGCGTACGCCTTTTGGGTGACAGGTCCCAGCAGGGGTGCGGTGTTGCAGGAGCAACTGGAGGTACCTCGGGATGGAGAGGTCAAGGTTCGGATGCTCTACAGCGGCATCTCACGAGGAACCGAGTCGCTGGTGTTTCGTGGAGAGGTGCCCGTCTCGCAGCACGGGTCGATGAGGTGTCCGCACCAGGCCGGTGATTTTGGGTTTCCAGTTAAGTACGGCTACATTGCCGTCGGCGAGGTGGAGTCAGAGGGCGCACTTCAGGGTGCCCCAGTATTCTGCCTGCACCCGCACCAGAGCCACTTCGTTGTCCCGGAGGCTGATGTGGTTCCGCTCCCGAGGCACCTCGATCCCGCCCTTGCGGTCCTCACCGCCAACCTAGAGACCGCGGTCACCGGAGTCTGGGATGCGCAGATTCAGCCGGGTGAGCGGGTCACGGTCATCGGGGCGGGCGTGGTGGGTATGCTGGTGGCGTGGCGGGTTCAGCAGGCCCATGCGCTCCCCGTTCAGCTCATCGACGTCAACCTCGGTCGCGGCGAGGTCGCGGCGAGACTCGGTCTCCACCTGACGCACTCCAGCCAAGCTGTCGGTGAGTCGGACGTCATCATCCATGCCTCGGGGTCGCCCGACGGACTTCGGTCAGCGCTTTCTCTGGCCGCAACCGAGGGACGAATCATTGAGATGAGTTGGTTCGGCACCCAAGAAGTAAGCCTGCCGCTGGGGGAGGCCTTCCATTCGCGACGTCTCACCATTCGCTCGAGTCAGGTAGGCGCCATTCCCCCGGCGATGCGCCCAGCCTGGACGCATCGGCGCCGTGTGGAGATGGTGCTCGAGCTGCTCGCCGACCACCCTGAGCTTGGCGCGCTCATCAGCGGAGAGAGCGCCTTCTCTGCGCTACCCGACACCATGGCGTCGCTCGCCGGCGGCGCATCCGATGTTCTCTGCCACCGAATTTCTTACCAGGAGTAATTCCATGTTTCGTTTGACTGTTCGTGACCGCGTCATGATTGCCCACAGCTTCAAGGGGGAGGTGTTTGGACCTGCCCAAGGTGTGCACGGCGCGACCTATGTGGTCGAGGCTGAGTTTCGTTCTCGTCAGCTCGACGACCACAACCTTGTGGTTGACATCGGGCTTGCGCATGAGGCCCTTCATCGTGTCCTCGCGGTGATCAACTACCAGCAGCTCGACGAGCTGGACATCTTCGCCGGTGAGAACACGACCACAGAGTTTCTCGCCGCGTGGATCTGGGGACAGCTTGCGGCAGAGATTGCGGCGGGCGGCCTCGGCTCGCATGCGCTGTGTGGCCTGGGCGTTAACCTTCGGGAGTCGGATGTCGCTTGGGCAAGCTACGAAGCCTCGCTGGGCTAAGGGGCTCCGCCCCCTTCTGTCGCTCGGCGTCACTGCGGGGCTGCTAGCGGCCGCACTGGGTGCGCTCGACCAGGCTCGGCTTCGCGCGCTCCTGGAGGGTGCGAAGCCGGCGTGGCTTGCGGCGGCGGCGCTGCTCGTCCCTGTGCAGGTGTTTCTGGGCGCGAGGCGGTGGCATCAGGTCTCAGTCGATCTAGGCATTGCGCTCAATCTCCGTCGCGCCGTCGAGGAGTATGGATTGAGCATCCTGCTCAACCAGGTCCTTCCGGGCGGCATGGCCGGCGACGCTGCTCGGGTTTGGCGACAAAAACAAGGGCACGGCTCGTTCTCAGCACCGCTAAAGGCTGCGCTGGTCGACCGGATCATTGGGCATTGGGCTCACCTCTTGGTGACGGCGATCGGGATCTTGGTCTGGGTCCCGCTTCACGAGACAGCCGCGCCCTCGGGGAGTGGAACCCTGGTCGGGGTCATGGTGTTGGCCTTCGCCGTGCTCTGGAGCCGCCCTCCACCCGGTCTACGGTCCTTAGTAGGGGACACTCGCATCGCACTTGGGTCCGCTCAAAAGGTCGGCTTTCACACCTCCATCTCAGTCTCTTTAGTGTTCACCTTCTTGGCCTCTTTCTGGCTCTGCGCACAGGGCTTGGGGCTCCCATTGGGTTGGGCCGCACTGACGGCAGTACCGCTCTTGATGTTGATCATGGTTGTGCCTCTGAGCTTAGGGGGGTGGGGTCTGCGAGAGGTATCAGCGGCGGTTGTGCTCTCCTTCCTAGGCTGGAATGCGGAAGAGGCGGTGGCCCTCTCTGCGGCCTACGGTGTGGTCAATCTCATCGGCGCACTCCCCGCTGCGGGTGTGTTGCTGCGGCCTGTCGCCAGAGAGGCGATGTGATGAGAGGCTTCCTTCGGGTGCTCGTGGCGGTGCTCTTTTGCGGTCTGCTGAGCCAGCTTATTGCCATCCCGGCCTATCTCCTCGACAAGTACAAGCCGGTGTGCAGCATTGATCTCGTCGTCGCAGTGATGGTCATGGCGGCGCTGGCCAAGACACGGCTTGGACGCCCGAGCGTCTGGCTGGTCTCCATCGCCTGGACGCTTGTGGTGCTGTTCGAGTGGGCCAGGGCCGTTGGAATTGAGGCGATGAAGCAGGCGCCTTTGCTCTATGACGCCTACTTCTTGGGGACCCACCTCTACATCCTCCTGCGAGACCTCATGGGGTTCAAGGCGACCCTGATGATGCTGGGTGTCGGGGGTGCGCTGCTCGGCCTCGGGATCGTTTCTCATCTCATGCTCCGATGGATTTCTCGTGGCCTTGATGCGCTCCCGATACGCTACACCGCGCTGTTTGTCGCGAGCATCGGGGGGCTGTGGCTGGCTGCGGAAGAAACCCGCCAGATTCGTGAGCGGACGACGCTTCCTGAGGCGGTCGACAACCTGGTTCGCTCGGTCGAGGTTTATCAAGAGATCAAGCGAGGGGTCCGAGAGGACGTCTACGAAGACCTGGCAGCCGTTGAGCTAACAGCCAAGCCTCGGGTCCACATCTACATCGTGGAGAGCTACGGCCGAGCGATCCTGAGCCCGCCCATCCGCGATGAGTTTGTGACCTTCCGGCGAGCGCTGGGCGAGCGCTTTAAGGCGGCCGGCTGGCACGTCTCCACAGGGCTCAGTGATGCGCCGGTCATGGGGGGACGCTCGTGGCTCGCCGATGCGACACTCCTGAGCGGGCGGACGGTGAAGTACGAATCGGTCTACCGTCACCTCACGCCGAGACTCAAGGACATCCACTCGATTCCAAGCTTCTTCCGATCGCGGGGGTATCGGACGATTCTGATGCGTCCGAAGGACAAGGCCCGGCCAGGGGTCGAGCTGGTCAACCACTTCGAGTTCACGGACACGGTTTTCCATGAGGACCTCGACTATCGTGGAAAGAGCTATGGGTGGGTGGAGATCCCGGACCAGTTTGCGCTCGGTCACATTCGCGACGTCGTGCTGCCAACCCTCGGTGACACCCCCGAGTTTGTGTTTGCACACCTGGGGTCGTCTCACATCCCCTGGGACGAGCTTCCCCCTGTGGTGGATGACTGGACGACGCTCCAAGACTCTGGGCGACGACGCAACCCGAAGGACAAGGCCCTCACCGACAAGGAGATTAAGTTTCAGCTCGGCCGCTTTAAGCGTGATGCCGAGGTTCGCCTTCGGCGCCTTCGCCCGACGGCAGAGAACCTGGACGACTATCGGGCAGCGATTCAGTACAGCCTCGAGGTCGTGACCCAGCACGTCCTCAGCATGGACACGCCTCCGGACCTGGTGGTGGTCATGGGTGACCACCAGCCTCCCATGTACAAAAACAGTGACGACTTCAGCGTCCCTGTCCATGTGCTCTCGAAGAACGAGGCTCTGCTCCAGGGATTCAAGGACCGTGGCTTCTCATCGAGCATCCTCTACAGCCGCCGTCGGGACCGCATCCGCCACGAGGGGTTCTTCTCTCTGTTGGTCGCGGCAATGGCCGAGGCACAAGGGGTTTCGCCGCCGGAGTTTCGTCGGGCCGGCATTGAGGTGGCGAAGTGACGACCGTTACATGGCTCAGCCCTGGTGATCCGAGCCAACGGACCGGCGGCTATCTCTACAATGCGCGCATGATAGAGGGCCTCCGAGACCTCGGCATCCGTGTCGATGTTGTGCGGCTGGATGGAGACTGGACGCGGCCCGACACGGTTCACGACTGCAGCGATGAGATCGGGCAGATCCGGCCGGGCACGGTGGTCGTAGCCGATGGCTTGCTCTGGCCCGGGCTCGCTGAGGCCTCGCGAGAAAGGCTCTGTGGCACCTGCACCGTCTGGGTGGTCGTTCACAGCTTGGCCGACAAAGAGTGCTCGAACCGTGAGGTAGCCGCGCATGTGGCCCAACGAGAAGCCTCAGCACTGCGGCATGCTCATGGCTGGTTTGCAACGAGCCATCGGACGGCGCGTGCCGTTGTTGATCGACTCAACGGAGCTCAGGGAGCGGTGATTGTTCCGGGAACGGACCGCCCAGGCGCTACCGCGCCCGGTGAGCCGACGGCCTTCCTCAGTGTCGGGCATTTGATCCCGCGAAAGGGACATGAGGCTGTGCTCGAGGCGCTCGCGCGGGTGCCGGCAGGACGAGACTGGACCCTTCGAATCGTGGGCTCGCCTCATCGGGACCCTGACCATGCCGAACACCTCCGACAGCGCGCGATGGCCCTAGGTCTGGCCGATCGGGTGACGTTTGTCGGCGAGTGCGGTGCTGAGGCCCTTGAGGAGGAGTATGCTCGGGCGGGTGTGCTCGTGCATGCACCCCACTTCGAGGCCTACGGCATGGTCATTTCGGAGGCCCTCACTCGCGGGCTTCCGGTCATAGCGACGCCTTCTGGGGCCACCGATGACATCGCCCCTGAG
>CAZKOI010000232.1:0-5891 GCA_964554315.1 uncultured Enterobacterales bacterium
CCGATGCCGACGCGGACGCCGATGCCGACGCGGACGCCGATGCCGACGCGGACGCGGACGCCGATGCCGACGCCGACGTCTTCGACCCAACAGGGACCTATGAGGGCACCATTGACGGCTCGCTGACCTACAGCTTCTGGCTCGGTTTCGAGGTTCGCTACGAGTGCTCCGGAACCCTGACTGGCTCCGTAGTCATGACCGACTCGCCGCAGATCAATGCCTCTGGTTACTGCTACGGAGACGGCGGAGAGCCCTACCCCGTCACCATCTCTGGCAACTTCGCCGGGGAGGTACCCTCAGGCGATATCACCATCGACCTTACCGAGACCGCGATCGATGACTCCTGGTCGGGATCCTGGGCACGAGACGAGCTCGAGGGTTCGTGGTCTGGCGAGCTGGGCGGCTCCGGCTGGGGATCGTCCGGCGCCTACGAAGGCTCCTTCGAGCTCATCCGACTGTAGCGACGGCCTTCGTCTCGCGCGGTGGCGCGCTGGGTTCAGCCAACCCAGCGCCCCCTCCGCATGCCGCCCTATTGGCAGGTGAGCTTTTCTCTCGAAACCACCTGCTTGACCTTTCGGGCGTACAGGACGAGCTCCTTCTTGCGGTCGGCAATCACCGACACTTCTCCGGTCCTCGCTGGAACCGTAAATTGGCCTACGCCATCATCCACATCGACCAGCGCCGACACCGCTCCCATGCCATCCTCGACCGTCACCGGGACGTCAAACGAGCCAAAGGGCACGTCACTCGTGACACAGCCGTGGACCACTTGCTTCCCCTCTTCTTCATCCGGCGCAAGAGCGTAGGTAATCTCAACCTTTGGGATTCTTCCTCCGTGGATCCAGAAGTCGAAGAAGTCCGCGAGGTCCTGGCCAGAAGTTTCCTCAAAGATCGCTTGCAGATCCTCTGTGGCGAGGGGGACATAGTTCCTGCGCTGAGCGAGGCGGTCGAGCCCGAGAAAGAATGCGGTGGACCCGATTCGTTCCCTCAAGGTGTGAGCAAGGAGGTAGAAGCCGAAGTCTGCTTTCTTGAGACCCCCGATGTCGGTGAACTTGGCCGGCTCTGTGAGCGAAAGCGGCCGCCGCTGCGCCTTGACATCGTCGGACTCGCCCCGGTTGATGGGGTTCTCGAGGCGTCTGCCGACCCACTTGAGTCGCTGGTCCCAGGTCTCCTTTCCGAGTCCCGCCCGAACATAGAATGCCCCGTACGCATCCGAGAGCGCTTCGGTCAACCAAAGGTCTCGAGACGAGTTCGGGGGACTGCGCTGGCCCCAATACTGGTGAGCCACCTGTCGGGCCAAGATGTTCTGAGTGAGCGCTGGGTAGCGCTTCTGCACTTCCGTGTTGTCGCCGACCTCAAACGTCTTCACATTACGTAGGTTGATGAGACCCGCGCGCCCATCTCTAAACCCGGCCGTCTGAGCGGTGGAGGGGAGCATCGCTGGCCCTTGAAATACCTCGATTTCGTCCACATCCAGCTTCGGTAGAAAGCGCTGCATAAAGGACACCACGCGACGGATCTCAGGCGGAAACTCCCCAAGCGCACGCCGTTCCGTCGACATCAAGGCCACCGAAACACCGGGGAGACCCTCAGCCGGCTCCTCAGAATGCTTGACCCACTTGCCTGTACCGAGCGATGCCGCGCGGGCCTGGCGCGCCTCTGCAACGATCGTCCGCCACCCGTCGTCGCCCGTCTCTTCGCTGATGGTGGTTCCCGAGACCGCACCCTCTAGCGGGAAGAATCGGGCCGGCGCGAGATGCAGGGTGGTCCGAGCGTCCCAAGCTGTGCCGCCCGGAGACGGAAGCAGCTCTGGCAGGAAGCGGTTCGCGCTGGTGGTTGACCCCATGAACCGACCCGCGAAGGTGCGGTTGTTGTTCTTCCAGCGACTCTTCCACTTGACCCTAATTTTTGTGGTCTCCCCCTCGGCCACAGGTGCAGGGAGCAACACGAGGATCTCGTAGTTGAAGGCCGTCTCCGTGATGAGGTCGAAGTCTCGACTCGGTGTGGAGACAGTCTCGAGCTCCATCGAGCTTCCTACGTCCTCAGCAGATGACATGGTCGATGCGCTGGCCGGAGCGCCCTCACCGCTCGCCGACTCGCTCTGTCCGCCGCCTGCCCCTGGGCCCGACATGCCCGCAATCTCTGGCGCATCGAACTGCTGTCCCTCTGAGGCTTCCGTCTCGCCATCAACCGCGGTCGATGCTGCATCGGCGGTGGCACCCTCACTTCCGCGGGCAAAGAAAGCGGAGTCCGCGTGCAGGCCCACATGAGCGAGCGGTGTACCGTCGTCCGTCTCGACGCTCAGCAGCTTAAACTGCTCGATGGGTGACCCTTCCGTCGGAAGCGCAAGCGCGACATGCTGCAGAGCGCCCCCCTTAGCCTTGACCGTGAGCAAGCTCTCCACCTCGATGCCCATGTAGTTGCGTCGCTGAACCGGCTTCATCGTCACGACGGACTCCGCATGGACTGCCTCCATCATCACCGCAGGCCTCGGGACCAGCTCGTCCTTGGCCGTGTCATGCGGTGCCCCAGCGAGGCGCTGGAAGTGCCTCTTTCCCTCAACGTCTTCGCCGTGGGCGAACACGACACTTCGCTCACCGGTATCGGATTGTCCCAAGGGGTCGTTGAAGCAGGTCAACCATGAGTCAAAGGCCGTCGGGCCGACACCTGCACCCTCGTGGGCAGCGACGTGAAACCGATCGGTGGTCCTGAAGTCTGCAATCCGGCGGAGCTGCCCCGTCGGAAAGCCAAGCTCCTCATGCATGAGGCGATCCTGCCGTAGCATGGCCAGCGGATCGAGCCCTGCTCGCTCCAAGAGGAGCCTGCGCTGAGGGAGGAGGTTGGTGCTGATCACCTTTGCTTTGAGCTTGCCTCGACTTTCCGTCACGACAAACTCTTCGTTGACTCCCTCGTCCGTTGACCGCCGGTAGACGCCGGATCCCACCGGCATCTTGTCGAGCAGCATTTGCTCTACCGCCGGATCCGCGCTCAAGATCATCGCCCGTTCGATTCCAGTTTCATACGGCATCCCGGAGCGCGCGATGGGAGCCATCTCCTCCACCGTCTTTTCTCCAGTCATCACCATGTGGTTCGCGAATGACCACGCGTCGGCCCGTCTCGGGAGGTCGACCCGGAGCTCACCCTCCCCAATGAAGAGCACCCCGACCACGCGCTCCGTGAGCGGAGGCTTGCCGGTGTAGACCGGAATGATGATGCCGTCCGTGAATGACGCAGAGCACTGCCCATCGCTGTACGTGGTGCCCTTGGCCTCGTAGGCGTCCTCGCCGATCCACATGGCCTTCGAGGCAGACCACCACGTGTTGAGCGAGGATTGATCTACAGGCGCGGCGGCCTCCGCGGTCTGTAGCAAGAGCGTCGTGGCGGCAATCATGAACGACTTCATGGCGTCTCCGAAAGTTGGACAGTGAGTCTAAGAGGTCATGTCGTAAACGGAGTCAAACTTCTGTCGGCACTCCCAGGTAGCCTCGATGCAGCTTGTCCGCGGTGGCGGCAATCTCCCGCGCATGAACAGGCATACGCAGGAGAAGGAACACCTTTCCCTGCTCGTCCAATCCGACATGCACCATCGGTGACGTCACAATGGGGTGAAAAGCAAACCGCTCCGACATCGCCGCCAACTGGGCTTGCACCTCAATCTCGTAGGGGGCCAGCAGACGCCGGGCGACGTCGAGCAATCTCGCCTCAGCCTCTGACCAGAGCTCACCGTCCATTACGGGGAAGCGAAACTCCCGCCACTCGAAGGACAACACGCGGGTTTCGTTTAACACCGGCTCGGTGAGCAGGAGCGCATTGGGGAAGGTGACGATGTTTCCTGTGCGCATGCCGTGGGGGGCCCGGGTATCGACTTCCATCAGGGACGTGGACAGGAGCCCGTAGTCAATCACGTCCCCTCGCCACTCGCCAACCCGAATTCGGTCGCCTATGCGATACGCCCCTGCGGCCGTCTTCATCCACCACCCTAGGACGGATAGGATGATGTCCTTGCTGAAGAGAACGATCGCCACCGCAAAGCCGCTTGCCACGATAGCCGCAGACTGAAGTTCGTCGGCCCAGACGATTGAGAGGCCGAGGGCAAGAAGCAGCACCGCCACATACCCCGCCACGTTCTTCGTTCGCCTGCGCTGCTCGGGGCTCAATTCTAGGCGGTGGATGGCTCCCCGCGTGGATATGCCGAGAACCATGACGGCGGCCACGACCGTGGCACTCATCAACAGCTTGGGATCTGACATGCCGTCATTCTAGTCGATCTCGCGGGCCCGCCCTGTGACCATCTCATGACCTTTCCTGGCTTGGCTAAATGCAGTCTGAGGGTATATCAGGCGCACTCTCTCTTGGAGCAGCCATGAGCCTCGGTATTCCTATTGCAATTACTCGACCGATCGCTGTCGTCATGGTGGGGCTTCCCGCACGTGGCAAGACCTACATCGCCAGAAAACTCGCTCGCTACCTCTCCTGGACGGGGTACTCCGCATCGGTCTTCAACGTTGGCAACGTTCGGAGGGAGCGCTTTGGGGCAAAGGTCCCGGCCTCTTTCTTCGATCCGGCCAATCCGGACGGGCTCAACTCTCGCAAGAAGGCGGCCCACTTCGCGATGGACGAAATGCTCGCTTGGTTCAAGGGTGGGGGCCAGATTGGCATCTATGACGCGACGAACAGCACGCGCGAGCGCCGACAATGGGTCATCGAGCAATGCGAGCGGTCGGGTGTCGACGTGATGTTCGTCGAGACGCTCTGCAATGATCCAGCGATCATTAATGCAAACATTCGAGACACCAAGCTCCTCGCGCCCGACTATCGGGGGGTCGACGAGGCGACCGCCATCGCCGACTTTCGGGCTCGCATTGCTCACTACGAGGCGGCATATCAGCCGATTGACTCCGAAAATGCGAGCTTCGTGAAGCTGATCGACGTCGGCCAGCGCGTCGAGATCCAGAACGTGAGGGGCTACATTCAAGGACGCATCACTCAGTTCGTGATGAACCTCCACATTACGCCCAGAACCATCTGGCTGACACGCCACGGAGAGAGCACCGCGAACATGGCCGGTGTCGTCGGCACCGACATGCCGCTCACCAGTCGTGGCGCCACCTTCGCACAGAACCTCGCGTCCTTCATCGGAGAGCAAGATGAGGGCCCGGGGACGATCTGGACCTCGACCCTTCAACGCACCCTGCAGACGGCAGCACCCCTGCGTCGTGAGACCCATGCACTCAAGGTGTTGGACGAGATCGATGCGGGCATCTGTGACGGAATGACCTACCCGCAAATCGCGGAGCAGATGCCCGGTGAGTATGCACGACGAAGCGCAGACAAGCTCCGCTACCGGTACCCCCGCGGAGAGTCTTATGAGGACGTCATCGCCCGGCTTGATCCCCTGATTCTCGAGCTGGAGCGCCAGCAGGACCCCGTGCTTGTGATTGGTCACAATGCCGTCATTCGGGTTCTGCTGGGCTACCTCTCGGATGAGGAGCGCGAGGCTGTCCCCCATCTCGACGTGCCGCTGCATACCGTCCTGAGCTTGACACCTCGGGCCTACGGCTGCGAGGTCAGCAGGCACGCGCTCAGTTCGGAATAATGTTCGTCCTGCCTTGGCTCAGCCTCACCGCACCGGTGATTGACCTTGCCGATCCTCCTCCGAGGCCGCAGACTCCCGCCCCGATCGGCGCGTCCCGACTGGAGCTGGCTGGAGGTCTGTCCTTGGTCGACAACATCGGATGGGAGTTCGACCTGGGCCTCGTTGGATCGGGCTATCTCGTGGCTTGGCCCGATGAATCGGTGACGTCCTCATACACGGTCTGGACGCGTGCACAGGCCACCCACTACATGCCGGCTGACTCCGAGATGGTCGCTGACCGGCTCTGGCTGGGGCC
>CAZKOI010000233.1:0-5879 GCA_964554315.1 uncultured Enterobacterales bacterium
AGAGCATCCCGCCTTACCCGGCGAGTCTAAGCAGTCCTGGCCGACACCCGTCACGGAAGCGCTGCCCACTCCCAGCATGGGTCCGGCTGCAATGTCGAGCCCACCGATGTCAACCTGGCCCGCTAGCCAAGCAAAGAAGACATGCATCTGATCGGGGCGAACCTCGAACTGACCGACGTCCTCAAGCGTGCCCGAGGCATCGGAAGGCGAGCCTGACAGCCCCTGATAACCGATGTCAACCAAGACCGAGATAGGGCCCGACAGTCCCGCCTCAAAGCCAAGTGCTGCACGCCCTCCTAGTCCTGAGAACCCCCCCGGAGCATCACCCCGGCCGGGATCGGTGGCCATGGTCCAGCCAACACCGATGTCGGCTCGCGGTCCCGTGTATGCAAAGCGGAAGGGGCCCTTCTCACCCGCAGCACGCTTGGTGACACGTCCCGCGCCCTTCTTGCTGACCTCGAGCACGATGGTGTCGCCCCCAGGCACGACCTTGAAGGTGTGCGGCCCAAAGGTGTATTCGCCGCCTGGTAGGAGCCCGTCGTAGGACCGCCCCTCTTGGATGCGTTGCTGCGCCATACCGATCGTCGACCGTTGATCGGGCTGAAGCGGCATGACTGCGACCGCGAGGTTGGTCTCACCCTTGTACCGGTCGGGGATGATGAGGTCGACCTCTCCGTACTGACGCAAGATGTCACTGAGCCAGTTGGTGACGTCAGCCGTCGCGTCTACAGCCTTCGCTAGTACGAGTCGCCGGTAGACCAGGGTAACGTTTCCGAGCTCACGCGCCGCCTGCGCACCGAGGAAGTGGTCGTCATAGCCTAGGACGACCTCCTTCTTGGTGAGGTCCTCCATCATCCGGTAGGAACGATCGACACCCCGCCAGTGGCCCCGCTTGGCTAGACGCCTCATGTCCTCGGCAAGGCGAATCTGCTCTGCCTTGGCTTCAGCCTTGGAGATCGCCATCGCATCAGTCGGCGCAATCGCCACCATTGCGAGACAAAGAATCCACATCAGTCGAACGCGATGAATCATTCCTCACTCCCCTCCCCATTGTGGCAGATGCCGTCGCCATCCGAAACGCTAAGCCCGTCCGAGCGGTTTGAGAAATCCGGAATGGGCCCCGCCCATGGGTCAAATAAGACTCGAGAATAGGGGTGCTGCGGTTGATCGTCGGCCCCCTCAAGGACCTCGATGACTTCACCGTGGAGCATCACAAGAATTCGATCACACCACTGCTTGGCCTCCGCCATGTCGTGCGTCACGATGATGCAGCCTGCCGTCTCGGGCAGGTTGCCTATGAGCGCTTCCATGACTTCCTCCCGACGGTCCGGGTCCAGGCCGCTCGTGGGCTCATCCGCTACGACCAATCGAGGGTCCAGTACGAGGACCCGGGCCAGTGTTATCCGGCGCTGTTCCCCCCCGGACATCTCACGTGGAAGCGCATCGGCTCGTTCGGCAAGACCCAGCTTGTCCAACATCGCTAGTGCAACCTCGCGGGCTTCATCAGGGGGATGTCCACCGAGAATCCTCGCGGTCTCGATGACATGCTCTAGGGCTGTCTGTTGAGGATCGAGTGCAGCCATGGCGTCTTGCGGTACGTACTGGTAGCCCACTCGCTTGGGACGGCGTGCACGTTCGCTTAGATTGTCCCAACGCTCACCCTGAATCCACACCCCGCCCTCATCTGCAGTCTCAAGACCCAACACGATGCGGGACACGGTAGTCTTTCCGCTTCCTGACTGTCCGACCAGCGCGACGACCTCACCGGGCATCACCTGAAAGCTTACTCCCCGAACGGCTTCGACAGTCCGCTTGGGGCTCCAAGGCCACGGCCCCGAGTCCACAAAGCTCTTGCGGAGACCCCGCACATCGACAATCGGATTGCTCACTCGGACCGTCCTTTGAGGCGCACAACATCGTCGGCCATTCGCTCAACCGTGTCTTCGTGGTGACTGATGAGCAAAAGTCCGGCCCCTCGCCCACGAACTACACGGACGAGCAGCTCAACGACGGTACGCCGAAGCACCGGATCGAGACCCGTCTCCGGTTCATCTGCAACGACGAGGTCAGGCTCAGGAGCGACCGCAATCGCGAGTGCAGCGCGCTGGGCCATTCCACCCGAGAGTGCACTCGGAAGCATCCCTGAAACACCAACATCGAGGCCAACATCATGGAGGACCTCTCCGATGGCAAGCCCGACGTCGGAGGGGGGCGTCTTACGACGAGCGATAGCCAGCTCAAGTTGGCGCCCAATAGTGCGTCCAGGGTTGAGTGCCGAGCTCGCAGCCTGCGGCGAGTACGTGAAGTAGGACCCCCGCAGCGGCTGAGTCGCCTGTAGGAGCCGACGACTTCCTGACACACCCGTTCCTCGAATGCCATCAAACCAATCCCGCTCCGCGTCCACTGCAGGATATCGAAGTGTCCCCGCCACCAGCCCGGGGTCGACATCGATGACCCCCATACTGCATCGTGCCGTGAGAGACTTCCCCGCTCCGGACGGTCCAATCAACGCCGTCACCCGGCCAGGGTAAACGAGCATGTCCACGCCTTCTACAAGGACACGCTCAGGCGTCCGAACGGTGAGGCCCTGGAGGTCGATTAATGGCGTCATCGTGCCCTCGCTGCACGGCCAATCGCGATCGCCATCACGGCAACCACGCCCAGAAGCCCCAGTGCGAGGAACAGCGCGTGGCCAGAGTCGTAACCGAGGCTTGGGATGAGGCTGGGGTAGCCAAGCTTGAGGAGGTCCGCCCAGCTCATTAGCGCGTCACCGTGGGTGAATGACGGCTGGTTCTCCGCGAGCGCGAGGTAGGAGAGCGCAATCTCCAGGAAGACCACCTGCATCATGGTCTCCGCACCTTGGCGGACCACGACCGGGCGAAGGTTGTAGCCAACCACATGGACTAAGAAGATTCTCTGACCGGAGTATCCATGGGCGCGAAGGGCCTCGACAAACCGAGAACCTCCGAGGCGCTCAGCCACCGCAGCAGCCTCATCCATCGCTCCGGGCGCTGCCAAGATGGCCCACGCGAGCGCAAGAGGAAGGAGTGAGCGATGATCCCGCGGTACCAGCAGCGCGACCACGAGGATGACGACCATACGGGGAAGAGCGCCCAAAATCTCGGAGAATGCCTGGAGGGCAGCGTTGACTCTCTCTGAACCGACGCATCGGAGAATCCCTCCGGCTACCCCAAAGAGTCCCACGACCATGCCAGCGATGAGCGCTGGTAGCGCAACAACCTTTGCCCCCTGGGTCGCGTAGTCCAGCAGCGCGCGTCCACGAGTATCGGTACCAAACGGCAATGCCTCCAGTGGACCAAGCAGCGCGCGTGACGGTTCAATGTCACCGAGATTAGCCGGCGCGATGACCGCAGCGGCCATGAGGGCACCAAAGCTCAGGCCCGCGACCACCATCGGCCGGGTCCGGGCTGCGAGACTGCGCTCCTCGCGACTCATGCACCCTCCGCCTTGCGGACACCGTCCGGCGCACGACGAACGTGGAGGGCCACCAAGGTCTCGAGAATGGCCTGGACGACGAGCAGGCCTGCACTAAACACCGCAAAGAGTGTGGCCGCCGCCAAAACCACACCAAAGTCCTGACGCAATGTTCCGCCCCAGAGCAGATCACCGAGACCGTCGATTCGAAGCACCACCTCGACCACAACCGCGCCCGACAACAAGTGAATGATTCTAGCCCTCAGCTGACCGATGAGTGCCGGCGCCACATTCGGCCAAGTATTCGACATCTCCCCTTCACCTCGGAGAACCGCAATCCCGACATACCGCTGGCGATTCTCTGTTTCGAACGTGGACCGCGTTCCAAGCACGGCCCCCGTGAACGCGCCATCGGAAACACCAAGCACCGCCGCACCGATGGCGAGCCGGGCCAGCTTTCCGGAATCAGAGAATGATCCGAATCCGAAAGTCAGCTCGATGACCGCGGCACCGGCCAGCGCGAGCACCAGTGCAGGCACCAGGCCAACCACCCTCAAGAACGGGTCGAGACGACGAGGCAGCCACCCCATCGTGGCCCCCAAGCCACCTGCGGCAACAATGAGGGTCGAGAGACCAATCAAGGTGGCGGTTGTCGGTATCGCTGTCTCGAGCAACTCAAGGACGGGAAATCCTTGATGCAGTCGCCAAGAGTTCCCAAACTCAAAACGAGCGGCATCACTGAGCCATCCCACGAAGAACTGAAGCGGACCACCGTCAAGATTCCACCGCTCCGCTAGCGCCTCCGTTCCACCGCACACATTGGGCGGGCAAATCATGCTCGCGGGATCACCGGGCAGTGACCAGATGAAGCCCGTGATGACAGCAGGAACAACAACCGGGAGGCATAGGGCTGCTCCCAGCCGAACCAGCGGTCTTATCCACCAGTTCTTCACGGATGGTCAGCCTTCCACCGACCAGGCATCGATCTCCGTGAAGTAATAGTACGGAGCGACGATGTTTCCGCGAACCTCGGTTCGCCACGCGCTCTTGGTATCAAGCTTCCAGAGGAACAGGTACGGAAGCTCATCGCTGAGGGCCGAGTGGAGCTTGTGGTACGCATCCCGCTGCTCCGTATCGGTGACCGCATCGTCATACTCGGCGAGCAGGCTATCGACGTTGGACGAAGAGAAGCGGAACATGTTCTGCCGACCCTTGCTGTGGAACAGCTCGTTCACTTCCTCGACGAGGCCAAAAGACCACTTTCCAATGACCAGGTCAAAGTCAGATTTTCCGGCCATGACCGTGTTGTCCCATTCATCCGCACTGATCTTGCTCGTGAGCCTGTCGAAGCCCGCCGCGCCAAGCTGGTTCGCCACCTGGCTGAGCAGGTCCGGCGCCTCATGGTTGAGGTTGGCAAGCATCCCCACCCTGAGCGTGATGGGTTGACCATCCTTGTGCCATCGACCCCCAAGCTTCTCGAGCCCTGCCTGCTTCAGCAGCGTCTCGGCACGGGCCAGGTTGGAGGTCGGTTGCACCGGCACCTCTACGTTGTAGTACGGGCTTGCTGGGATGAACGGCCCTGAGATGAACTCACAGGGGCTGTTCTTCTCCGTCGGCTTGACCCCGATGGAGAACTGGCGCAACTCATTTCGATTGAGGACCATGTTGAGCGCCTGCCGGACATTCTTGTCGACCAGCGCGCCCTGGTTCGAGTTGACCGCCACGTACCACCAGCTTCGGAGGTCGTAAGACTTCATCGACACATCGTCTGAAGCTGCGAGGTCAGGGCGCTGTGGCGGCGGAACAACCACAATCCCCTGCACGTTGTTGTTGATGAGCGTCTTGGTCTGAACCAACGGGTCTCCACCTTCTTGCAGCTGCATCTGCACGATCTTCGGGACGTGGTGCGTGTTGGCGAAGCCATCGAAGGTCACCATCCGAAGACCGCGCTTTCCGTTGAACGCACCCGTTCCAATCGGACGAGCCGAGAACTGGAGATCAGGCGAGATGGCGGTCGAGCTGAACTCGCTCGCGGGGAGTATGGGAAAGCCAAGGCGTTCCCGAGGCTTCGGAAGAACACGATTGAAGCGGAGCAGCGCGGCTTGCGGACCCTTGGTCTCACAGCCTGTGATGAACTCTCGGTAGTAGGCTGCCACCGGGCTTGGCGTCCTCGGGTCGAGCATGGCATCTACCGTAAAGCAGAGATCCTTGGAGGTCAGCGCCTGGCCGTTGTGCCACTTGATGCCCGGCTTGAGCGTGACTTCGACCGCTCGTCCTGCCTCGGCCAACTGATACTTCTGAACCACTCTGCTTCGAAGCTCGTTGGTGATTGCATCGTTGAACCATAGTCGGTCAAAGACGAGTTCCTGGGCTCGATAGTCGGCCATAGTCTTCGCATAGAGCGGGTTGAGCGACATCGGAATGCTCTCTTCAAAGTATGCGAG
>CAZKOI010000234.1:0-3550 GCA_964554315.1 uncultured Enterobacterales bacterium
TTGACTGATCTCAATGGCCCGCTCCACTGCGGTCTCAACGGCCCGCTCCACTGCAAAGTCGTCGTAAGCACGCATCTCAGCTCGAAGGTCCCGAATGATCTGTTCCTGAACCAACGTGATCGTCCGGTACACCGCCCGCTCATTGTCGGTCGTCCGCGAGAGAACGGCATTCGCATCTTCGGTAAGCCGAAACAGGTGCTGGACCTGCTCATCGAGTTGGTCCAACCGTCGGTACGCACCTGCGACTCCAGTCGCGGCAGATAAGCGGCTACGCAGTTTCGACAGGAGCTTCACCCGGCCCACGCTAGAGCGACCCAACAGGCGAACACCGATTCTTCCTCGGCGATCGAGTGATCACCCACCCGATAGTTTTGGCTCCCGCCATGAAGAGTGGCTCTAGGCTTCTGACGTGGCTGAACCTGAGAACGACCCAAGTTCGACCGAGGCCAACTGCTGGACACGACAGATTGTTTCCATCAGACACTTAGCGACATGGGCGCTCTTCGTGGTTGCTCTGTGGATGGTACTTCGCCCCGCCTTGTTGACGACTGTCACTGCGGACGACTTCGTCAACCCGTTCGCTCAGGCGGCTGGAGCGGGCTTCTCACCAAAGGGCATCTGGACCTACACCGTCCAGAACGTGACCAACTCGGGCCACTTCAACTACCTGGGGCAGCTCATCGGATCGCTCCTCGTCAGCGTGTGGGCTTGGTTCATCACCTCAGCAGGGGTCCACTTCACGACGGTGCTCGCTGTGACCAAGTTTTGCATTCTGCTTATCACTATTGAACTTTGCACTCACACAGTAGAACGCCTGAACCTCGCGCTCGAGATAACCGCCACTCGCTGGCGATCCCGGCTGTTGCTGCTCGTCACCTTTGGTCTCCTATTGCAGGTCCATGTCCCTTGGTCGAATGATCCTGTGACGAGCTATCCGATGGCGGGGTACGGGTCGGTAGCCCTCGGACTCGGTCTGATCTTGATGGCTGACCATGCAGCTGAACAGGGTTTGCCAGCTCGCCCGGTGATCGGGGTCTCTGCCCTCGCAATCGTCAATGTCCTCTACTACGAACTCAACGTGGCAGCAGTGGTTGCGGCGATGCTGATCCTCGGCTGGAAATCGCTGACGACCAGACAACCGCGCGAACGTTTGAAGCTGGGACTTCGATCGACTGCCGCGTTTGCTCCATCGCTCACTGTCGCTGCAGCTCTCGTGGTTGCCTCGCGGCCATCCTCCGCGAACTACACCGGGACATCATTGGGCCTGGAATCTGAGTTTGTCCCGCAAGCAATGGCTGGCCTCATCAGTAGCCTTCCGGGGAGTTCGTGGCACGTAGCGGGAGCTTGGCTGGACCAACCAATCAATACGGGCCTCGACGTTACGAGATTCTTGCTGATTGCTGGCTTCTCGACCGCGGGCGTTCTGTCACTTCAGCGCCGAGTGTCTCAGCCTGCGGCGGCCGACAACCGTAACGTCCGGAGAGCGATCACTCTGGTGTTCGCCCTGATTGCCTACTGGGTAGGCGCGACTGTGATCCAAGCAGCAACGACCAAGGTCCAAGACGAGTCTCAGGGGATCGGCTACGTGTACACCTTCTATGCTGTCGGATCGGCCGTCGTGGCGATCGTCCTCGCAGTCGTGCTGCACGTACTGGTTCGCAAAATGCCTCAGGTCGGCCGCCTAGCCGTCTTGGGCATCGTACTGATTGGTGCATACCAGTTCTCTTTGAACTCAACGGTCACAATGAGATTTAACGAGATCATGATTCCTGCCCAAAACCTCCTCAACGTCTACTCGGAAGGAAGGGACGAAGTGCAACGGTGTCAAGCTTTGGCATGGTGGAAATCAATGGGGTGGCCTGAGTACTACTCCACGCTGACAGAGGACGGTATGAACGCGTCGTACGAGCACTACCGGGGAGAGCCGTTCTGCAGATTGGAGAGCACCGAATGAGCAGAGGTCGAAGCGGTGCGGCCGAGTTCTACGGGCGCCAGGTGATGGGTTCACACGACGTAGCACCGCCAGTCATTCACATGGCGCAAGTGGACATGCTGTCAAACGTGAAATTCTCAAGTCGGCCACGTCGACTATTGGACATCGGATCCGGGGCTGGGGTGGGGGCTCAGCTGATAGCAGAGTCGGCCGGTATCCAACATGTGACATGCGTCGACATCTCATCAGGCGCGCTTGCCGCGGTTGTGGCTCGGGGTTTCTCTGGGGTCGTGGCCAGCGCTGAAGGCGAAGTGCTCCCGTTCGAGAATGCTTCGTTCTACGTCGTCGTGATCGATGAAGTGATTGAGCATCTCGTCGACACAGATTCCATCCTTGACGAGATCCACAGAGTTCTGACACCAGATGGTGTGCTCCTGCTGTCAACCCCGAACCTCGCTGCATGGTTCAACAGGCTGGCGCTGCTTGTCGGGCTGCAGCCTGCGTTCAGTGAGGTGAGCTTTCGCGGCGTGTACGGCAGGCCCGGCATTGGCATCGTCGGCCACCTCCGGTTGTTTACCAGGAGGGCCCTCCACGAGTTCGTCGCAGCCCGTGGGTTCTCGGTCGAGCTCTCCCGAGGGGTCCCGTTCCCCGAACTTCCGGGTGCCTTGCGTCCGATCGATCGAATGATCTCACGCTTCCCTAGCCTTGCGGGAGGACTCGTGATTCTCGCTCGCCCCAGCGCTGCTACCCCATCGGATTAGGCGTAACCCGCGAAGGCCGCTCGGGCAAAGAGGCGGAATGCTTGGGGGCGTATGCCGGTATGCATTCGAGCCGCTATCGCCGTAACACCGCTGAGTGGAGGACCTCCTCCACCGCGTCTGCGACTGAGTCCCACGTCACGATGTGTGGCTTTGCGACGACGGTTCGGCGCCCCGAAAAGACGTCGATGATCGCTTGAGCAAGCGCTTCTGGCTTCTGATCCGTGAGAACCCCTCCCGAGGCAGGAATCGAGTCGACCAGTCCAGGTGAGTCGTAGCCAATTGTTGGTGTGCCCAGCACTGAAGCCTCACTCACTGTCAGCCCCCATCCTTCGCGCACTGACGTCATCAGGAGCACGCTTGCGGATGCCATCAACTCGTTCCGCCTCTCCGAACTGACTCTGCCGAGGAACTCAACCCCGTCGCCAGCCAACGCTTGGACACGCTTCTTCCACGGGCCGTCACCGACCATCCACAACTGCGCCGATGGGATCTCGCGTCGAACGATCTCGAACGCTTTGACAACATGGTCAGGTCGTTTGCTCTTGACCATGCGGGCGACAAAGACCGCCGTTTGCGGTGCTTGCGCCACCGTTGGCGTTACTTCGACCGGAAGTGCGCCGATCGGGAGGGGTATCGCCCCCTCCACTCCGTACAGCCGAAGCGACTCAGCCGACGACGGGGAGTCGGTCATGACGGTGCGACCTCGATACCCGCGCAGCCACAGTGGCTCCAGAACGAACCGCCGTGTTTGCCGGGTCGAGTGAGATGCTCAGGCAACCGGTCAATCTCCGAATGCCAACCCGGTAGGACAACAGCAATTGTCCCACCCGGGCGGATAAAACGAGCTAGGTATCCC